>JAWXBN010000009.1 GCA_034440155.1 Verrucomicrobiota bacterium
ACGCAGACCAATAAGAGCCAGTGGTCGTATAACGGATTTGGGCAGAGGGTGCAGGAAATATCTTACACGAACGGAGTGGCGGTCACGACAAATAAATTCAGAAATAGGGGCCATGCTGAGATTTGAGATTATTTAAAACAAATTACCGATGGGAACCTGCACGCTGACTTCCCCCCCCCCTTTTACAAACAATGAGCAAATGGCCCCACAATAACCCTTTACTCGGGAACGTGAGCAAGTTGCGCAGGGGGGGGGTCTAGATTTTTATACTGTCTCTGCTGCCTCATTGTCTACCTAAGAGAATCGCATGTCTGCTTTTTCCCGTGCCTATCAGGATACTCTCATGGGGTATACACCCCATAGCGCTTTTTGAATAGCGGGCCTAACCTCATCAACGATTCGACAACAGAATGCAACTTCCAACAAAGGAGTACTTATGAATAGCACGACAATCAAAGGTAATTGGAATATTATTACCGGTAAGTTGAAACAAAAATATGCCACCCTCACGGACGATGATCTAACCTATCTTGAAGGCAAAGAAGATGAGATGGTCGGACGCATCCAGAAAAAAGTCGGAAAATCGAAAGATGAAATCCGCGACTACATTAACGAGCTCACTAAGGACTAAGACAGCTCGCGATACCTGGAAAAGAAAATCCAATAACCAGCATCTAAAAAGTCGATATTGTAACCCTCCAAAAAATACAGATTATTATGAACAAAATAAAATCCCTCTACGACCTTTTCATCTCAGAAATAAAAGATCTCTATGATGCTGAAGGACAACTCGTCAAAGCGATCCCAGCAATGGTAGCAGCAGCAGAAGCTCCTGAGCTAAAATCAGCTTTTTCAACACACCTCGCGGCTACCAAGATACATCTTACACGCCTTGAAAACATCCTCAAAGCACATAATGAACCCGTAAAAGGAAAACATTGTGCTGCCATGGAGGGACTGATCAAAGAATGTACTGAAATGGTCAAAGAGGACGCAGAACCCACCGTGCGTGACGCAGGTCTGATCGCCTGTGCCCAACGTGTAGAACACTATGAGATCGCTGGTTACGGGTGTGTCCGCACCTTTGCAAAAGTCCTCGGGTTTAACGAATGCAGCGAGCATCTGCAAAAAACCCTGGATGAAGAGATCGAAACCGACTTAGCACTCACAGACTTGGCAACGTCTCTTATTAATATAGAGGCTGCTAATACTGCTCAGGATTAATACCCTAATAAAAAAATCAATTACCCTCGAAGAACATCAACCCCGGCCGGATACGGAAGGGGGGGGTGTCTCCTCGGGAGCAACGGGGGCATCAGCACCACACGTTCATGTCATATTTAAAAGAAAGATCCTTATTATGTTACGTCCAGCCAAAGAATTCAAAGAGTTCAAGCTACGCGCACGCGATGGGGACATCGGCGAGGCCATGGAGTTTTACTTCGATGACCAGCATTGGACGGTGCGCTACCTGCTCGCCGATACCGGCGGTTGGTTAATCGGTAGGCAAGTCCTGATCTCGCCTCACGCCTTGCACCCTGTCAACGAGACGGATCATGTCCTCCCGGTGGAGTTGACCAAAAAACAGCTTGAAGAAAGTCCATCACTAGACAGTGATAAGCCGGTCTCCCGCCAGTATGAGGTGCAATATCACGCTTATTACAGCTGGCCTCTTTATTGGAATGGCCCGTATTTGTGGGGATCATCCCTTTACCCAATAGGCCAGAGCGGTGGAGTCACTTGGGCTAGCGAAAATGGCATTCCCCCCGTCGAGTTATCCTCTCCTCCAGCGGAAACAGGCGACCCAAATCTGCGTAGCACTGGGGCCGTGACCGGCTATCACATCAGCTGCCTCGATGGAGAGATCGGCCATGTCGAGGATTTCATCATTGATGACGAGACCTGGGCGATTCGGTATTTGGTTGTTGATACACAAAACTGGTGGGCAGGAAAACACGTTCTGGTCTCACCACGATGGATTGAACGGATTAGTTGGGACGAATCGAAGGTGTTTGTAAAGTTATCTTCTGACATGGTCAAAAATTCGCCGGAATACACACCTGAGACTCTCAATCGGGACTATGAAACCTCCCTGCATGGGCATTATAATCAGCAAGGTTATTGGGTTGATTCTCGGCCAGCCAATACGCAATGAACGGCAAACCATTACCGGCTGAAAGTCGGTAGTGCTTTCCAGCCATGCATAACCCCCCGGTACAAGATCATGAGACCGGAATACAGCCAAAAGAGGTGGCACTTCCATGCGATTAGTCGTCTTGGCCGTTTTCAGGGTGAATAGGGTGAATACCCCATAGCGGAGAGGGCTATTCATCTTTACCATTCATCGATACACCCCATACCCCCAACCAATCAAAAATAAAGGTTCCAATGCCCATTATCTCACTTATCGTCACCCTTATCGTCGTCGGAGTCCTGCTCTGGCTGGTCAATAACTACATCCCGATGGATGGAAAAATCAAACAGATCCTCAATATCGTGGTCGTGATCTGCGTCGTCGTGTGGCTTCTTTATGCCTTCGGTGTGATCGGGAATATCAGTCAAATAAGAGTGCCTCAGGTAAATTAGGGATCCCATCGGTCTGGTGAATAGAGGAAAAGAGCAACGTGTTTGGCCTGATATTGTCGGGCAAGAGACTTTGCTTAGCTGATACAGACGATGAGCCGGTTCTGACTTTCCCCCCTAAATATTTCTCTCTCTGTTTGACATTCACAGGGTCTGCTTATAGTGGGGCATGGATTTGATTTTCGATACTTTCCGGATGAATCCGGCCTTATCCATTTTTCTGACCCTCGGGCTGGGTTATATGCTGGGCAAATTGCGTGTGGGTAGCTTCCGGCTGGGCGAGATCACTGGTGTACTCTTGGCCGGGGTCGTCATCGGGCAAACCGGCGTAAAGATTTCCCCGGATGTGCAAACGGTTTTTTTCCTCCTTTTCCTTTTTGCAGTGGGATACGGGGTAGGGCCCCAGTTTTTCCAAGGCCTTAAAAAAGACGGGCTACCGCAATTTGCTCTCGCACTATTTATCTGTGTGGCTTGTTTGATCACGGCCTTTATCACGGCGAGGATTTTTGGGTTCGGCATCGGTTACGGGCCGGGCCTGTATGCCGGGGCTTGCACCATGACCTCGGCATTAGGTGTCTCCGACGGGGCTCTCGCACATCTGAGTTTGACGGGGGAGGAAAAGGCCCTGTACTCCAGCCAGATGTCGGTCGCATTTTCGATTACTTATATCTGTGGGATGTCCAGTGCGGTGTGGTTCCTCACGAGTATCGGTCCCCGCCTGCTGGGGGTGAACCTGCAGGCCTCCTGCCGTGCCCTCGATGAAAAGCTCGGGTCCCATGAAAGCGAGCCGGGTGTGCACTCGGCCTACCACGAGGTCATCACGCGGGCTTATCACTTAGATAAACCGGGGTATGATGGCGTGAGTGTCGCGGAATTTGAGTCGAGATTTATCAATCAAAGAGTATTTGTCGAGAGATACAGGCGGGCGGGGAAAATCCATGAGGCCGGCACGGGAACGGTGCTGGCCACGGGAGATGTTATTTCCGTCGTGTCCCGGCTTGAGTATTTGATCGAGGATAGCCCTCTGATCGGGACGGAGTGTGATGACCGGGAGCTGCAGCATTTCCCTGCGGAAACCGTGGATGTGATCATTACCAATAAACGGCTCGCCGGAAAAACCCTTGAGCAAATCGCTGCCATGAATCACGGGCGCGTGACCCGTGGGGTATTTATCCGGAGCCTGACCCGCGGGGGACACCTCTTACCTTTTGCTAATGGGACACGGATCAATCGCGGGGACGTGATTAAAATCTCCGGAGCCAAGAGGGATATCGAGAGGACCTTGAAATACATCGGTTATCCCGACCGCCAGAATGACTCCTCCGATGTGTCGATGATGGGGTTTGCCATTTTTATCGGGGCTTTTATCGGGGCACTGACCCTGGATCTCCATGATATCCCTCTGAGCCTGACGACCAGTGGTGGAGCATTGGTTTCGGGGCTCGTGCTGGGCTGGCTGCGTTCGGTCCATCCGACATTTGGGAAAGTCCCGCGCCCGGCCCTCTGGGTACTCACAAATCTCGGGATCACCGCTTTTATTGCTGTCTTGGGCATTAATGCCGGCCCGGACTTTGTCACAGGCCTCAAAGAGGCCGGTATTTCGCTCATTTTTGCGGGGTTAATCGTCTCGATCATCCCCCTCTTTTTAGGGGTTCTTTTTGGTCGATACATTTTAAAGCTCCACCCGGCGATTATCCTCGGGGGGTGTGCAGGAGCCCGTGGCGCCACGGCCGCCCTCTCCCAACTCCAAGATATCGCTAAAAGCAAAACTCCCGCGCTGGGATACACGATTCCTTATGCCGTGGGCAATATCATCATGGCCTTCTGGGGTCTGGTCATTGTTTTATTACTCCACCGCTAAAGGGGGGGAGACTGCCGGGGGATGGCCCTCGTGTTTATTGCCGCAAAAATCGTTTCAGTGGGTAAACTCAAATATGCGGGCCATTTTATTTTTGATGAATTCGACGGTGAGCAGACCGGACTCTTCATTCCACTGGTAAGGCGGGATTTCCTCCGAGGGATAGGCACAGCGCAATTTGCTCTTTTTGCCCTTGAGATGCGGGAGGCAAAGGGATTGGAGCTCCGGTCCGTCCTGGCGGCGCCAGACCGCGACGAGGGTTTTATCCTTCATACGGTAACCCAGCGAGACCCAAGGGTCGAGATGGGTGGGGAATCCGGTGGGCCAGAAACTCTCCGCTGTGGGGATTTCCTCGCGATAAGTTTTGTAATAGTCGAGTCCTTCTTTGACCAGAGCGAGGCGTTCGGGAGTGAGCTCGTTGAGGTGGCCGCTCTGGTGGATACGCATGAGCATGGCATTGACCATATTAAAGACGGCCTCCTCACGGTCACCAGTGCGCAGGGGGTAGCTCCACAC
>JAWXBN010000010.1 GCA_034440155.1 Verrucomicrobiota bacterium
CCTGTATTGAGTTTTTTGAGGATTTCCTCGGCGAGCACAAGCTGCGGGTCTTTTTCGACGACTTTGCCGTCAGCGGTTTTAAATTCCTCTTTAAAAAGACCTTTCCGGAGGAAGATCATCCTGAGCTTGACCTGGTCAGGAGTGACGAATTTCTCGATATTTTCTTGGTAATATTGCTCCACCTTGTAGGGGGAGATGTAACTGTCCGCATTTACATTCTGCTGGCGCATGGCCTGTACGGTCATATTTTTCTTTAAATCTTCCCTGTACTCTTCCAGTGACATATTTTGGGCTTCCAGGGTTTTAATGAATGCCGTGCGGTTCCCGTCGTATTGGGTATCGATGGTCTCTTTGAGCTTGGCATCGATATAACGCATGGGCAGATCAAACCCCATGGATTTAAATTCCTGTAAGATCAGCTGGCGTTCGATCAAAGCGTTCAGGGCCTCTAAGCGGAGTGCTTTTACGCGTTTGACCATTTCTTCAGGGTTATCGCGGAGGCCATCGCGCAGGGCCTGTTCCTGTCGTTCAACCTGTTGTTTAACTTGGGAAAAAGTAATGACGGAATCATTCACAATGGCCGCAATCCCATCGACGACGTCCTGTGATTTTGCGGCAGGACAAGTAAATGAAATGACTATCAGTACGATAGGCAGAATGAATGATGGCAGCTTTGAAAATGGTTTCATGCTGGTGATTAAACCCTTAAGGCAATAAAAAAGTTTCGTTTCCAAGTCGCTGATTGTGACAAAATCAGATTAAATTTCAATATCTGATAATGCTTTTATCGCGGGTCACCCGATTTCACGGATTTCAGGAAAGAAATGATTTCTTGGACTTGGTCAGTGGTTTTCACTGCGTTTAAGCGAGGAAACTTATTTCCAAGCATGATAAAATCCCCAGATTTTTTGGCGATTATTTTTCCTTCTTTAATGAGTAACTCGGACAATTTGCATTCGGCACTGAGGATTTTGACATGGGTCAGAGCAATGAGGTTATTGATTTCAGGAGGTGATTTCCCGAAACGATCGCGGATTTCATCGGTCAGGTTTTCGAGGTCTTTCGAGGATAAAGTCTCTGCGAAACGCCGGTAAAGGGTGACCCGTTCAGCCGTTTCGGACACATATTTTTTGGGGATCCAGGCATTAAAGGAGAATTTATCTGAGTAAGCCGCCGCCTTTTCGTTTTCCTCGGTCACAGCAAAATCAATACGCACGGGGACATCTTGCCGGATCGGGGGAGCCTCTCCCCGGAGTCGGGCCACGGTGGTTTTGAGCAAGTGACAATACAAGTCAAAGCCGATGGCGGAGATGTGCCCGCTTTGTTCGGTGCCAAGGATATTACCCGATCCCCTGATCTCCAGGTCGCGCATGGCTATTTTGAATCCGCTGCCGAGCTGGCTGTATTGTTTTATGGAGCTGACCCGTTTGCGGGCATTTTGCTGGAGGAGCATGTGTCGGGGCAGGAGAAGGTAGGCAAAGGCTTTATTTGAGGAACGTCCCACCCGTCCGCGAAGCTGGTACAGGTCGGCAAGTCCGAAACGGTCAGCGCGGTCTATGATGATGGTGTTAGCATTTGGGATGTCGATACCGCTTTCGATAATCGTCGTAGAAACCAAGACATCTGTTTTACCACTGACGAAATGGTACATGACGGTTTCGAGTTCATCCTCGTGCATTTGTCCGTGGCCGACATCGATTTTGGCATGCGGGACGAGTTCCTTGATCCGGTCACGGACGTGGAGGATATTGCCGACGCGGTTATGCAGGAAATAGACTTGCCCACCTCGTGCGAGCTCTTTTTCAATGGCCTTTTTCACGATCCTTTCGTCATAGGCACCGATAAAGGTCTCGATGGACTGGCGGTTGACCGGTGGGGTCTCGATCAGGCTCATGTCTTTGACTCCGGCCAGGGAAAGATAAAGGGTGCGGGGAATCGGGGTCGCCGAAAGGGTGAGCATATCCACGAGGCGGAATCTATCCTTGAATTTCTCTTTCTGTTTCACCCCGAAGCGTTGCTCCTCATCAATGACGACGAGGCCGAGATTTTTAAACTCCACGTCACTGGAGAGGATCCTGTGGGTGCCGATTAAGACATCGACACTGCCTTCGCGCACCGCGGCGATGATTTGTTTTTGTTCGGCGGGTTTCTTGAACCGGTTAAGAGCCTCGATCCGGATGGGGTAATCGGCGAATCGCTCTTTAAGAGTCTTAAAATGTTGCTCTGAGAGAACCGTGGTCGGGGCGAGCATGACGGACTGTTTTCCTTCCATGGCGCATTTAAAAATAGCACGGATGGCGACCTCAGTCTTTCCGAACCCCACGTCCCCGCAGATGAGCCGGTCCATGGGTTGTTTCGACTCCATGTCCCGTTTGCTTTCGAGGATGGCTTTTTCCTGATCGGGGGTTTCCTCGTAGATGAAGGAATCTTCAAATTCTCTTTGCCATTTGGTATCGTTTCCAAAGCTGAACCCCTCGACCGTTTGCCGCTCCGCCTGGATTTTTAAGAGTTTGGCGGCGTAATCAAGGACGGAACGTTGTGCGGAGATACGGGCTTTTTCCCAGCGTGCACCGCCGAGGTTATCGAGTTTGGGATGGCGTTTGCCGACCCCGACATATTTGGTGATGAGGAAAGCCTGATCGAGGGGTACAAAGAGCTTTGCACTGTCGGCAAAGATGATACAAATGACCTCTTTTTCCGAGCCGTCCACATCCATTTTTTGGAGGCCTCCATAAATACCGATGCCGTGGCTGAGATGGACGACATAATCACCTTCGGCTAATTCACTAAAATCCAGGATCGAAGTTTGTTTGCGCAGTTTATTCAACCGCTCGATGCGTTTGATCCTGCGGACATTCTGGTATCGCCCGAAAATCTCCGAGTCGGTCAGGACAGCCATTTGTGCGGAGGGAAAAGAAAATCCGTGGGTGACGGGTGCCACACACATCCGGGGCAAATTGCTCTTGGCAGTGCTCGCGATTTGCGCCTCGTCGAGGATCTCCTGGAGGCGTTGTAATTCCCCTTCATTATTGCCGAAAATAGTAACTTTCCATCCGTCTCTAAGCCATTCGCCGAGTATTTTAAGAAAAGTCTCCCGCCGTTTCTCAAGGAGGAATTCATCATTGCCCGAGTCCAAGAGGAAATCATTATTAAAGAAGTGGAAGCCATCGCCACAGCTGGTGAATGCCGCCAAGGGCCCGGTATTATCGAAGGAAGGTTGCGAAGTCAGGAAGACTTGGGCAAATTGCGCGAAACGGGCGTTTTTCTCCGAGGACTCTAAGATGATTTGGTCGAGGGTCTGGATCTCATCAATGACGAGGACAGTGCCCGCTTCGAGGTAATCCATCAGGCAAGATTCATGGTCTTGAGTGCTGGACCCTTTATCGTTGCCGGAGTAGGAGACGAGGCTCAGGCTGAACTCGGGTAATTTGCCCAAGGAGACTTGGCTGTCGGGATCGAAGGTCCGGATCGACTCGATTTCATTGCCGAAGAACTCGAACCGGACAGGAAACCCTGAATTATAGGCGAAGATATCAAGAATGCCCCCGCGCCGTGCGACTTGTCCCGAGTGGGCGACCTTGGCGACGGACTCATAACCGGATGCCATCAACCCCTCAAAGAGAGACTGTTGGTCTGTAGTCTGACCGGTTTTGAGTAAGAGCAAATTGTCCTTGAGCCGATCCGGTGCTGGGGCAAATTGCGTAAAGGACTCGGCCGTAGCGACGATGATGTGGCCGGATGGAGAGGGTGCTTTTGCCAAGTCAGAAAGGATGGCCAGTCTTTCCGCCTGAGTGTCAGAGTCCAAGAGAGCGACGGATTCGTCGATATCCATGTCCCCGATGTCAGTGACTTCGGGATACGGAAAGATTTTCCGATCGATGCCACAGGCCTCAAAGAGGGCGGAGAGTTCGGAGGCCAAATGCTCTTGCTCACGCACAGTGGCCGCAATAACACAGAGTGTCGATGGGGTGGGGGAGTCATCCTGCACGAGCAGGCTCAAGGCCCCGGCTAAGGCAGGTTTTGAGTAAGAGGATATGCCTGTCAGGGCATAGGACTTCCCGACACTGATGTGATCCAGGCAGTCCCGGAGCAATGGTGTCTTCGCGATTTCACGGAGTATGAATATGTCTTTCGGATGCAAAAGAGTACTGGAATCAACCATGTTCTCTCGTTTTTGTCAAAACGCATGCTTGCTAAAGGGCGGGGGAACCCTATTTTCCAGAGGATATGTCTTTTGAAATAGGCACCCCCCTTAAACAGAATTCCCTCCGTGTCATGCTCTTGGGTAGTGGCGAACTCGGCAAGGAAGTGATTATCGAGCTCCAACGCCTCGGTGTGGAGACCATAGCCGTGGACAGCTACGGCGGAGCCCCTGCCCACCAAGTCGCCCACCGCCACCATGTCATCGACATGCTCGATGGTGAAGCCTTACGTTATATTATTGAGAAGGAAAAACCCCAGATTGTGGTGCCTGAAATCGAGGCGATCAGTACCCCGACACTGGTGGAACTCGAAAAAGAAGGCCTGAGAGTCATTCCGACAGCTAATGCTGCTTTTTTAACCATGAATCGTGAGGGGATTCGCCGGTTAGTTGCGGAAGAACTCAAGCTACCGACGAGCCGTTATGAGTTTGCCAGTAGCTGGGAGGAATACCAAGCGTCCGTGAAAAAAATCGGTGTGCCATGTTTCGTGAAACCGATCATGAGCTCAAGCGGTAAGGGACAGTCTTTTGTCAAGAGCCGGGAGCAAATTGCGGAAGCATGGGATTACGCGATAAAAGGGGGCCGCGGAAGACAGGCCCGGGTTATTGTCGAAAGCCCTGTCGATTTTGATGATGAGATCACCCTGCTGACGGTCAGTGCGGTGAATGGTATTTTCTTTTGCGACCCGATCGGCCATATCCAGATCGACGGGGATTACCGTGAAAGCTGGCAACCCCACCCGATGAGTGCTAAAGCCTTGGCCGCCTCACAGCAAATTGCTTCGACGGTGGTCAAAGCCCTTGGCGGATTCGGGATTTTCGGGGTGGAACTTTTTATTAAGGGTGATGATGTCTGGTTCAGTGAGGTCAGTCCTCGCCCGCATGATACGGGAATGGTGACCATGGCGACTCAGAACCTGAGTGAATTCGCCATTCACGCCCGCGCCTTGCTCGGGTTACCACTCCCCGGGATATTTACGATCCGGCCCGGGGCCAGTGCTGTGGTGCTCTCTGATAAAGACGGCCCACATGTTTCTTATTCCGGCATCGACGAGGCTTGTGCGGTTCCTGAAACCCAAGTCCGAGTCTTTGGTAAACCTAATGCTCGGAAGAATCGCCGGATGGCTGTAGCCCTCTCGACAGCGGAGAATACCGATACCGCTCGGCTACGAGCTAAAGAAGCAGCTTCCAAAATCAAACTAATAATCCAAGGCTAACAAAAAATTATGATCAAAAAGATCCAATACAACGGATGGGATGCCATCGAAGTGTCTAATCCCGCCTTGAGCCTCGTCGTCACGCAATCGGTCGGACCGCGTATCATCTCAGCAAAAACACCGCAGGGGGAAAACTTCATGATGAATCATCCCGACCAACAAGGGAAAACCGGTGGGGAAGACTGGCAGATTTATGGCGGGCACCGCCTGTGGCATTCACCCGAGGCTGATCCAAGGACATATTGCCCGGATAATGCCCCTGTGAAGATAGAAGAAATCAAGGGCGGCGTCCGCACGATTCAAGATGTCGAAAAGGCGACTGGCCTCGAAAAACAAATCGACATTATCCTCGATGAAAAAGAGGCGAAAGCCGAGCTCATCCATCGTGTTTATAATCGCACGCATTTCGATATCGAGCTGGCTCCTTGGTGCTTGAGTGTTTGTGCGCCCGGGGGGTACGGTTTTGTCCCTTTTGGCGGGAAAGCACGGCCAAATACCTTTCTTAATGACCGTATCCTCTCTTTGTGGCCCTATACCGACTTGTCGGATAAAAGGCTCAAATTCTCTTCGAACGGGATTATCCTCAAACAAGATGATGCGGCCACAAGCCCTTGCAAATTTGGGGCGACATCGAATTACGGTTGGGCAGCCTATGTGCTTGGGCATGAGGCGTTTATTAAAACTATCCCGGTCCAGTCTTTGGAAGCGGGAGCGGCTGTTTACCCGGATAATAATGTCGCTTGGGAATTGTATACCTGTAATCTATTTTTGGAGCTCGAAACCCTTGGGGCATTAGGCAAAATCGCCCCCGGACAATTTGCCGAGCACCGTGAGATATGGGAATTCGTCCCGCTGGACTCTACTGACGTGCGTGTGAAAGAAATCAAGGCGGCAGTAGTTTAATAAGGATTTTTAAGAAAGACTCTTTATGGATTTTATGGGCTCATTTGGTTGGGCTGAATGGTTATTGGTCATTGTCGTGACGCTACAGGTCGCAGCTATTTCTTATACCTATTCTCCCCGGTGGAAAGCTTTTATCTATGCTTTGCCTATTCCCTTTAGTGTCGGCCTATTCGTGGTGAATCAGCCGATTAATGCCACTAACGTATTGGGATTGCTCCTTCTATTGGCCTACATCCATTTGATCCGACTTTTCCATATCAGTTGGCGCTGGAATATCACTGTTTCCATCATTGTATCCGCTGTTTTTTATATAGTCGCCGGGAGTGTGATCAATCCCCTCCTACCCGATAACCAGACGACATTCCTGATCGCTCTGGCGACAACGGCGGGTATTGCCGCGATTATGATGCAAGTCCACCCGCACCGAGATGAACCTGGGCATAAGACGACTTTACCGATTTATATCAAGATTCCCGTGATTGTCGTTATTGTGGCTATCCTTGTGGGGATGAAACAAACCTTGGGAGGATTTATGACGACTTTTCCGCTGGTGGGAATCCTCGGGGCGTATGAATCGCGGCATTCCCTTTGGACCATGAGCCGGCAATTCCCGCGGATGATCCTCTGTATATTGGCCTTGATAGTGGTGACCCGTTTTGCCGGACATGTCATGCCCCTGCCATTTGCATTAGTGATTGGTTGGCTGGTCGCGCTTCCTTTATTATGGAAGATTTCAGTCAAGGATATGCATGCCTTGGATACAAAAAATCTCGCAAACGAGCCGGAATCTGACAAAGGGAATAATTAGATATCTTATGCAAAAACTCACATACGTTCTTCTCGGGGCAGGCGGTATCGCGGGCCATCATTATCAATGTTCCAAACAAATTGATGATTTAAAGTTGGTAGGAGTTTACGATCCGTCAGAGGCGGCCATGGAGTCTTGGCTAAAAAAGGAACCTGCCATCATTATTCATAAAGACCCGGCTAAACTACTCTCCCTGACAAAACCGGATATTGCCTTCATTTGCAGCCCGAATGTCGCACATGCAAAATTATCTAACCTCGCTTATAAAGCTGGTTGCCACGTGATTTGTGAAAAACCTATGGCGATGACTGTGGCTGAATCCCTCGAAATGGAGAAAAATCGTAAAACGGCACGTAAAGAGGGTGCGATTAATTTTAGTTACCGTTACATTCCCGCTTTTCGTTTAGCTAAGGAAATTGTTGCTGCGGGTGAGCTCGGTACGATCCAACGCATGAATGTCCGTTATTTGCAAAGTTTTCTCGGGGCAGAGTCCGTTCCTTATTCCTGGCGTAATGACTCCAAAATCGCAGGCTTCGGTGCTCTTGGCGATCTCGGGGTCCACATGATTGACGGCGCGGGATTTATTTCAGGGGAAACACCTGCAAAAGTCGCGGGTGTCGCCCAGACATTGATTCCCTATAAGACGGATGCACAGGGGAAAAAACAGAAAGTAACGACGGACACAAACTCAAGCTTCATTATCCAGTATGCCTCCGGTGCCGTTGGTGTATTTGAAACCAGCCAAGTCGTTCCTGGATATGGAAATTTTTTCCAGATAGAGATTTCCGGCGGTAAAGGACTTATCCGTGTCCTGAGTGAGGACGGGGATCATATTACCCTTTACGCCAGCCAGACGGTTTCCCATTATGATACATGGGGGGTGGAATCATTCCCTAAAGTCAAAATCCCCACCGGATTTGCTGGTAAACAACCGAAGAGCTGTTTTGAGGCTTTCGTACGCAAACTGCGCGGGTCCAAGGATAAAAACGATGTACCCGGGTTTGATGCGGGGATTTCTGCGCAGAAATGTATAGAGGCCATCCATCAATCTATGAAAACGGACAAGTGGATCACGATTAAATAAATCAGCCTCTATCCATAGAGATGATAGGCTGTCGGCAAAAGGGGTTTGTCTTCAGGGCACGATGACGGTGAGGGCGGATTTCTGGACTGAGAAATGAACCGGTGAAGTGCCGCAGTATTCCCCGTCGATTTCGAGGGCCGTCTCTTTTTCGGCGGTAATTGAAGCTGATTCGGCTTTAACCGTAACGACATCTTCCATGTGTTTGAGCGTTTTAAAGAGAACGCCGTTAAAATACCGGATCAAGTCGTGGTGTTTTTGGCTTTTAAAAAGGCAGATGTCCAGTAATCCATCGTCGAGGCGAGCATCGTGGAAGAATTCAAACGAGCCCCCATAATAACGGCCATTTCCTACCAAGGCAAAACAACCTTCGTGTTTTTGACCATCCGGGAGCGTGAGGGTAATCCGTGGGGCTTCTTGGGAAGCGATCCGGATGGAGTTAAAAATATAGCTCATCGGGCCCCATATTTTTTTAAAGCCAAAGGTCGTTTCTTTAATGGTTTGTGCGTCGAGGCCGACTCCGGCAAGCTGCACAAAGTATTTATCATTTGCGCGGGCGAGGTCGATCTTGCGGGTTTTGCCCTTGACGACGACATTCCAAGCAGCATGGAGGTCGAGGGGGATACCTGTCTCGCGTGCAAAAACATTCACCGTTCCTAAGGGTAAAATGCCGAGGCGGGCAGGGGAATTAGCTAGGCCATTAACGACTTCATTAAGGGTTCCATCCCCGCCAGCAGCCACAATTGTGCGAAACCCCTGTTCGACGGCTTGGCTTGCTAAGACAGTGGCATCCCCTGCTGCCCGGGTGAGCTTGACCAAGGCCTGTGAAGAGAAACGGTCGAGATTTTTCTTTAAAGCCCGTGCGCGTTCCCCCTTAGCCATGGGATTTAGGATGATAAATATTTCGTTGTGTAGGCTTGAAGCCATATCAGAGCACGCTATGTTATAAAGTCTTATGAAAAAAGCACTGAAAATTATTGCGATTCTTATTCTTGTATTGCTGATCGCAATTGCGGGGTTCGGAGTGTGGGCGTATTCCTACCTGACCTCAAATCAGTTTAAACAAATGATTGTGGATAAAACCAGCGAGGCGCTGGGTGTCAAAGTCACGGTGGAAAGCTTAAAGTTTTCGATTTTCAGCGGGTTCCAGCTTAAGGGAGTTAAAATCGCCAATCCACCGGGCTCTCGGAATCCAGATTTTTTTCAAGCTGATTCTTTCGAGCTTAATTATAATTGGCGGGCGTTACTGGATAAGAAACTCGAGATTAATGACGTGAGTGTTCAAAAACCAATCATTAGCGTGGAGCAACTTGCTTCAGGACAATGGATTTTCCCAGGGATGAACCGCCTGCCGCATGCTCCCGAAGGCCAAGCCTCAGGATCAGGGGATACACAAATGACTCAAGCTCCTCAATCCAGTCCGGTGACTATACAAACGCAGGATTCAAAGGGGATACCAGTTTCAGTTAAAAAATTCGAGATCCAGGATGGGGCCTTATCGATTTATGACATGAGCGGAGTGAGTCCGATTTCATTCAAAGGCATGACATTACATTCGAGTGTGTCGGTGGATAAGGGGAAAGCAGATTTAAAAGGTGACTTAAAGATATCCAACCTTGAGATCATCCGCTTGGGACAAGTGTCCGGAGTGGATTCGCGTTTTGAGCTCAAGGATGGGGTGTATACGATTTCAGAGGCATCCGCCACGTGTTTTGGGGGACAGATCTCCGGCCATGGGACTTTGGATATTAATCAAGTGGAGCAAATGCCCCTTGCCTTGGATATCAAAGGGAATGGTTTGGATATGAAATCACTCTTGGCGGCATTAGGCAACCAGACAGACCAGCTCAGTGGGAAACTCAATATAGAAGCACAATTGACGGCTCCGATGACCCATCCGTTGGATTTTCAGGGAAAAGGTTATTTGGATATTAAAGAAGGAAAAGTCACTGGGGTTCCCATGCTCCAGCTTATCGGGTCGGTTTTTAATATATCCGAATTCCAGGAAATGAATCTTACAAAAGCTTATACTGATTTTTCCGCTGCAGAAAGGGTTATTACCCTCAGTAACTTGATCCTGACCACTCCCGATATCCAGATTAAAGGTGGTGGGACGATTACGGTCGATAACCAGTATGACTTGAAGCTGGTTATGAATATGAGCAAAGGTCTTTACGAGAAAATGCCCAATGATATCCGTGAAAAACTTTTACCCAATGAGGATGGATCCTTTACGACGCCGGAATTCCGTGTGTATGGCCCTCAGGACTCACTCAAAACCGATCTCTTGGACAAATTACTTGT
Source organism: Verrucomicrobiota bacterium (assembly GCA_034440155.1). Taxonomy (NCBI): domain Bacteria; kingdom Pseudomonadati; phylum Verrucomicrobiota; species Verrucomicrobiota bacterium. Next base: position 10,515 of record JAWXBN010000010.1, read on the forward strand.
GCAGGATGCCGCCAAAAAACAAATCCAAAAGCTGAATGAAAAAGCGGGTGATCTTCTTAAGGAACTCTTTAAGTAACAGTAATTTTAAAGTTTATGAGAATTATCGCTGGAATCGCCCGTAGTATCCCCTTGTTCACCCCAAAGGATGATTCTGTCCGTCCCGCGATGGACTCCACTCGAGCAGCTATCTTTTCGTCACTCGGTGATGCCGTTGTCGGGGCTGAATGCCTCGACCTTTTTGCGGGGACAGGCTCAATCGGCCTCGAAGCCCTCAGCCGGGGAGCGAGTACATGTGTATTTGTCGAAAAAAACAAGATGAGTCTGGGGCTTCTCAAGAAAAATATGGAAAAGACCAAACTGGAAGGAATGGTTTATCCAACGGATGCGGTGGCTTCGCTTGAGCGCTTTTCAGAAAAAGGGGCAAAATTCGATTTAGTTTTTGCTGATCCACCCTTTACCAAACGAACCGACCTGAAGAACAATTTGCTCTCAAATCCCGAGCAGAGGCATTTTGCCCGTGAGCTCTTGGAAAATAAATTTCTCCCGAAGATACTGAAGCCTGGGGGCTTTTTTGTATTGGATAGTTATGATCATGACCGTTTCGAGGTTCCGGCACCCTGGAATATTTTCCGCGAGAAAGTCTATGGACAGGTGAGGGTGCGCTTTTTGATTTTGCAATCCGCCTAAATTCATGCAAATTGCCCCCGATGAAAAGAATCGTAGTTTATCCTGGAAGTTTTGATCCTGTTACCAACGGCCATCTTGATGTAGTCGAACGGGCCTCCCGTCTTTTTGACGAAGTGATTATTGCCGTGGCGGTGAATTCTGATAAACACCCACTTTTTACGATGGAAGAACGTAAAAAAATGGTATTGGAATCAACTCGTCATTTGCCGAATGTCTCGATTGATGGTTTTGACGGTTTATTGGTGGATTATGCGATGAAAAAGGGTGCCTGCGCTTTGGTCCGGGGGTTACGCGCGGTCAGCGATTTCGAGTTTGAATTCCAGATGGCGTTAATGAACCGCCAAATCCAACCAGCCATTGAAACCATGTTTTTGATGCCAAAAGATACTTATGCTTATTTGAGCTCCCGTATTATTAAAGAGATTGCTCGGTTGGGTGGTGATATAAGTGCTTTTGTACCTGCCCATGTAAAACAAGCAATTTTCGAAAAATACAACGGGTAGGTGCGGCTGTGATGCCTCACATTCCTATTCGTTGATCCGGTATCCGAGATAACCGCGTTCCTTGATGATATTAGCGACTTCTGGAGGGACAGATTCTTCCCATCCATCCTTTCCTGATTGGATGTCCTTGAGCAAGTTGCGGGAGAAAATCTTCAGGTAGTCGGGGTTATATTTCTCGATTCCGACTATACACCCTTTTTTCAGGAGGTGGTTATAAAGGTCTTGGACACCAGCAGGAGCCTCAAAGCTCGCTGCAGTCACGAGTTTACCTTCATCATCCAAGTAGGGATACACAAAGACTTTAATATCGTTTTTGAAGAGGCGTCCGAAACTTTCTAGAATGCCCCCGTCCAGATTTTCATAATACTTTTCATCGAAGAGTTCATTCAGGCTTTTTGCGCCAAGGGTGATCCCGATGGGTTCTTTTGTGAAACGGCGCAAGTATCCAGCGAGTCGGAAATATTCAAAATAATTCGAGATCAGGACGGTTTTGCCGACTGAGGCAAGCATGTCTGCACGGGCAAGGAAATCCTGGTAATCGATGGATCCATTATTCGATGTGGACATCAGGTTCTTCATGGTGATTTCCATGAGGACGAGTTCCTGCTCTTGATTATGCGCCTGTAAGTCGGTGATGAATTGCTGGTGGGCTGAGTGGAGGATATCGATATTTGTGTGACTGACCGGGCGGAAACTGCCACGCTCCAAGATAATCGGTTTTTTGTAAAGGACCTCTGAGGGTTGGAGGACTTTACCATCGGGGGAGAACATCGCGGCATTGGTCAGGCCGATTTGAACAAGTTTCAAGGACAAGAGGCGATGATCCACACCGTCGAAGATCGGTCCGGAGAACTCGATCATGTCCACCTCGGTCCTTCGGATGGAGAGGCTATCGAGAAGGCTTTCGAGGATAGTGTCCGGTGACATCGTATAGTAGAAAGCGGCATAGATGAGATTCACGCCCACGATCCCGAGGGCTTGTTGCTGGGAGAGGTTATCCTTGTCCCACATCCGGACATGGAGGATGATCTGGCTGGGGGGAGCTTGGGGGATGGGTTGAAAACGGATCCCCATCCAGCCATGGCATTCGCTGTTGCCTTTATAACCCTTTGCCGCGACGGTATTAGCAAAAGCAAAAAACTGGGTGGTTGCCCCGCGTTTAGCTTTGAGGCGTTCGATATTGAGCTCGTACTCATGGTCCAGCATTTTTTCGAGGCGTTCCCGACAGACGTAACGCTGTGCTTTCCCATAGATAGCGTCACTGACTGTCATATCATAAGCTGACATACTCTTGGCGACCGTTCCTGCCGCCCCGCCGACCTGGAAGAACCAGCGGACGACTTCTTGGCCAGCACCGATCTCCGCAAACGTACCGTATTTTGCCAGATCGAGGTTGATATCCAATGCTTTTTGATGGGTGGTTTGAATCGCTCGTTCCATAATGATCAGAGTAAAATTGAGTTGAGTAAATAATACATATTATTACAAGAAACCTTTTCAAGGAAAACAATTCAGTTTAGAAGGAAATTCGTGCAACGGTTCAGAAAATTTCCGGGTATTTCCCAAAATGCTAACAATGGCCTTTTCGGCGGTAAAATGATTAAGGTCAACGGCACTTGGGGTTGCCTCCTCCTTTTTTTCCTCTGGCCCCTCATTATTCTGGTTTTACTTGGGGTAGGACTTGTCCTTTTAATCTCATCATTTTTCCGTCGCCCGCGTAATTTGTATTCCTCCCGGCAGTCCCGTCCTACCCAAGGGCAAGGGGATGTGATCGATGTCGAAGTCATCCGTGTGGATGACGAGATGCCCAGTGCGAAAACGATCACAATTGAAATGCCCGAGAATGACGATACTCGCAAATAGGGTGAGAAAGCATTGTGTTCCTCGTCATCATCCTGTAAAAAACAAGGCATGGTAAAAATATTATTTCATTGGTTGGTTACGGCTGTCGGGGTCTGGGTCGCTGCTTACTTAGTTCGTGGGATTTCCTATGATTCCACGACGGCCCTCGTGATAGCCGCCTTGATCTTGGGGGTGCTGAATGCTGTTTTAAAACCCATTCTCATGCTTCTGACCCTACCATTTATCCTGGTGACTTTGGGGCTTTTCCTGCTGGTTATTAATACAGTGATTTTTTATTTACTCGGGTACCTGCCCGGATTCCACGTCGCGGGATTCCTCGACGCATTTTTGGGTTCTATCATCGTGAGTATAGTGAGTTTCTTCTTTTACGCCATTGCCAAAAAAGACTGATCAAAATAGGCCTAGAATCCTAGATTTGGAGCGATGTCTTCATCCAGGCCCGGTTTGATTCCTTTATCGGACAAGTATGAAGCCACTAGGGCGATCATGGCAGCGTTGTCAGTAGAGAAAAGGGGAGGGCAAAGGAAGAGTCGGATATTTTCACGGGCGCAATTTGCTTCAAAGAGGTGGCGGAGGCGGGTATTGCAGGAGACTCCCCCGGAAACTGTAATGACTTTGACCCCGTGATCCATTGCTGCACGAATGGTTTTCGAGACTAATACCTCGCAAATGGCTTCTTGGGCACTGGCGCAAATGTCGGCAAGGTTCTTTTGGATAAAGTCTGCCGGTTGTTTCTCAAGAAAATATCGGATGGCGGTTTTGAGCCCACTGAAACTAAAATGATAATTTTGATGTTTGGACAGGCCCCGGGGAAATTCAAACGCGTGCGGATTTCCTGAGGCACCGATTGTATCGACCATGGGCCCACCGGGATATTCAAGGCCGATTAATTTTGCGACTTTATCAAAAGCTTCACCAGCGGCATCGTCGAGAGTCGACCCGATTTTTGTGTAATCATCGGACGAACGCGTATGAAGAAGGAGGGTGTGACCTCCGCTCACGATCAGGCTTATATTCGGGAAGAGTGCCCCAGCTGGTATCTGACCCGAGAGAAGCGGGGATAAAAGATGCCCGTGTAAGTGATTGATCCCGATAAATGGTTTCCCGAGAGACAGGCTCAGTCCTTTGGCAAAGGATAATCCGATGAGCAGCGAGCTGGCCAGCCCTGGCCCCCGTGTCGCGGCCACCAGATCAATTTGCCCAGGCTCCATTTGTGTTTCCTCGAAAGCTTTGGCTACCAAGGGAGAGATCATTTCCAAGTGGGCGCGTGAAGCGATTTCGGGAACAACTCCGCCGTAAGGTTTATGCCTGAGTATCTGAGAGGAAACGAGATTGATACGGACATTTTTTTCGGAGTCCACGATTGCAACGGATGTTTCATCACATGAAGTTTCTATCCCCAGTACATTACTCATGGGATAACCGGATTATTTATTCGCCGTGGAAGGAGGAACAGGTGTGGCAGTCGGAGCATTTGACTGAGTGCGTTTTGCGAAAATCTGGATACCCCGGATGACATCCTTAGCCCTTTCGAGCTGGGAATCATTAACCTTCTTTTTCGCCGGAGCCGGGGAAGCGTCCACTGCGACGGTATCTTCTTCAAAGGAGGGCATGCGTGAGATGATAAGGTCGCGCTCTTCCTGCTCGGTAATCGGAACAATGATATCCGGGGTCACCCCGTTTTCATGGATCACCCGGCGGTTAGGCGTATAATATTTGGCAGTGGTCAGGCGGATGGCTGAACCATCCTCATTAGGGAGTACACTTTGGACAGATCCTTTACCGAAGCTCGTTTCACCGACAACAACAGCACGTTTGAGGTCCTGGAGGCATCCGGCCACGATTTCACTGGCACTAGCGCTGCCGCCATTAATCAGGATGGCCATGGGGTAATCATTATGTTTCTTGGTGCTTTTGGCCTTGTAAAGTTGTTTATTGGCTCCGTCACGACCTTCTGTCGAGACTACGGTTTGTTCGGTAGGGATAAACAAGCTACAAATATCCACGGCTTTATCCAAGAGGCCACCGGGGTTATTCCTCAGATCGAGAATAAGTCCTTGCATTCCCTGTTTTTCGAGAGTTTCAATAGCTTTATTAAATTCTTTGTCTGTGGGATCATTAAACTGGGTGACACGGATATAACCGATTTTATCATCGGATAAGGGGAACTCTTTTTTTCCGTTAATATCTTTGACGCTATCGACTTTGATGATTTCCCTTACTAATTCATAATCTTGTAATTCTTTGGATTTCGGGCGGTAGATTGTTAGGGTTACTTTATCACCGGGTTTACCACGGAGTTTTTTAACCACATCACCGAGGGGCATGTTGTCGGTTGTTTTTCCATCGACCTTCATGATTCTATCCCCAGAAATCAGGCCGGCACGTGCGCCTGGAGAATCCTCCATCGGACTGACGATGACGATGGCACTATCTTTAACACTGATGACTATCCCGAGTCCGATGAATTCGCCTTGTACAGATTCCCGCATATCCGAAAAAGAATCTGGGGTCATGAATTGACTATGGGGGTCAAGGGAGGAGAGCATGCCTTGCAAGGCCGAATAGATCAGATCCTGATATGTGACTTTATTTCCATCGACGTATCCCTGACGGACCGTTTCCAAAACCCGTGTAAAAAGCCTAATATTCGCATAACTATCATCTTTACTCGCGGAGTTATCCTCTACAGCACTGATTAAATTTAGCTTGAACCCCAAAAAGAGGTTAAGAACAGTGATTGCTATAATAGCACAAGTGATCCGGGAGATCTTCATGATGAATTTAACAAGTCACAATACCTTAAGATTCAATTAAATCCAGACTATTTCAGGAATATTTTACCTAAAAAAGAGGAATATCTTGGTGATGAGCCACATTTTGTGGAGTTTACCGAGAGACATATCCTTTTGGAAGATGGGAAAATTCTCTTTTTCAAGCTGTGTCAATAATTTATGATAAACAGCTCTCATTGATTCGGCAGCGACCATGGAGCGGCGATCTCCAGGGGCGAGATTGAGGGCGGCTTTTTGATAATAATCTTGAGCACGGTCGTATTGGAACCGGGCTAATTCAAAAAATGCTGGGGATTCTTTAAATGACAGGAGATCGGATTCGGGATAACCCAGGCGGTTTAATTCCTCCGAGGGGATGTAGATGCGTCCATTCAAAGCGTCTTTTTTGATATCCCGGAGGATATTGGTGAGTTGGAAGGCCAAGCCTAAGTCAATCGCGTATTGTTTTGCACTTTGGTTACGATAACCAAATATCTCGATACTTGTCAGCCCGACGACAGAAGCGACCCGGTAACAGTATTGGTAAAGCTCGTCAAAGGTGGTATAGCGGTGGACTGTTAAATCCATCTCGACCCCGTTAATTAATTCTTCAAAATAATCACGGGGGATAGTAGGGAAATCGTGGAGCATGGATTGGATATCTCGGCCCAGTGCGGTCTGAGCTTTCCCAGCGTAGCAATTTGCTATTTCACGGCGGCATTCATCAAGCTGTGCCTTTTTTGCATCGAGACTGACCTCGGGATCATCGGCGATATCGTCGACCACGCGGCAGAAAGCGTAATAAATCACCATACCCCGTTTGCGTTTTTCCGGCAGGAATGCAAAACAAAAAGCGAGGTTTGACCCGCTTTTACGGGTGATTTCAGAGGAGTTGAGTTCGAGGTAATTCACTTGGGGAGTCAGGTTAGGGGAAGCCATGGGAGGACGGAAGTTGAAAAAAAGTCAAAATAAGATTAGATTTATCTTGTTCATACACACAAACGACTGATAACAATATTAGGATATTATGCAAGCAACTCAACAAGCTTTTCAACAAGTCATGACAATGCTCTCCGACCAAGGACTGCCATTAACCAAAGCCCTCCGTATTTCTATCGAGGATGGTGGCTGTAGTGGACGCCAGTATGTGATGAAGATTGATGATCCCGGTGACTCAGATTTTGTCCTCACAAATAATGATGTGAAGATTATTATCGATCCCATTAGTCATGATCTGCTCAAAGACTGTATGGTTGATTACGTGGATACCCTCTCCGATAGTGGTTTTAAAATTCAGAATCCTCTGGCCAAAAGAAGTTGTGGGTGTGGTAAATCTTTTGAGGCGTAATCCCTGCTTTTTAGGGAGGATTTCTCTATAATTCCATTTTTCCAGCTTTTTTCAAGGCCAAGGAAAGTGGAAGTAAAATCGAGATAATACTCAGGAAGATCATTATTGTCATCCCGATGATTCGTAGTGTCGAATAGGAGTAGCCAGCGCCGTTTGTCATGGCCTTTCCGATGGCTTCCATTTGTGAGGGGATAGCAAGGGAGGCGATGCACACAATCACGTAAATAAAGGTGAGAACCAGGCAAAGTGTTCCCCCGAAACCCGAAACGATCTTTGCGGGGTTATCTTCTTTGAAATTTGGGTACAGGACTCCGAGCCCGACTGACAGGCTCGATAATGCTGCGGTCATCAGGATAATGACAAGGGTGAACTGGGCAATTTGCCATGTGGGAAGACGGAGCACAAAACAGGAGATCAAGGTTAATGTCACTACAATGAGGCCGCTGCCGATGACACTGGTCCAGAATTTTTGCCAGATGACCCCTTTGAGTCCGATGGGGGAGAGTCCCACCAACCAGAGACGGCGTCCTTCCAGGCTGAATTGAGGGAAAACAAACCGTGTGGTCAGGGTGCCCAAGGTCATTGAACAAGCGGCGAGATTCATGTGTGCAATAAAATTACTCCAGAATCCGGCCTGCACATCTAAACGCATTTTTTGGAGGTTAATGACATATATTCCCATAATCCCGAAAAAGACGGCAAATTGCAGCCATTGTTGCGGGTCACGGAAAAAGGTTTTTGCATCTTTCCAGAGGAGGGCAGAGGCCGGACGTCCCATAAAGGGTCGCACGATTGTCCGGACCAATGCTAGGGGGGTGAACCATGCATCTGCGTCTGGAGTGATTTTTCGGGAACGTGTAAAAAGACTCATCCCATAAGCGCGTGTATGGACTGTATTCCAAGCAGGGGCATAAAGTTTGGACAGGAAAGTAAAGGATAACATCTGAAAAAAAAGGGCGTTACTCAGCAGAAGCAGGAAATAATAAGTAACAGAGATAAAGGCCCCATCCAGAGCGGAGAGTAGTCCTCGTGACAACCAATAACTCGGCCAGAGCGGATGAGTCAGGAAGCGGGTATTATCCAGTAATTGGCTCATGATATTGGTTGTTTTAAGGGTGTCCTGGTCGAGTGTGGGTGCTGTAAAAGCATGATAAATAAAGGACAAAGATATGATGGCCAGCGTGGACAAAAATAGAGCCAAAAGCCATCTGTGCCGGGTCAGCCATACAAAGATAAACAGGGAAACGATCCCAAATACGCCACACAAGAAAACAAACGTAAGAAGGAAAAAAGGTAGAATTACATAATAGCCCCAAGTGGCGGAGTAAACATTTCCATAAGCAGCCATGAGTGGGATAATCAGGAAAATAAATGCCCAAGCTGCCAAGACCAATGCTTCGATCGACTTATAACGGAAAAGGACACGGTGATCGACGGGGTGGGGATAAAGCCAAATGGTTTCTTTATTCCGGAAAAGGGTCGTATAACCAATCACAGCCGTACTGATCACAAGCATGATCATAAGTGCTCCAAAAGTAATAAATACCATTCTTTCTAGAACGATGGTGCCGACGAGGGGAAATTGTTTATGAAGATAATTGAGTGAACGATATGCAAGAAAATAAGCTCCCGCCAGGTATAGAAGGCAAAAAGAGCTGATAACGCTGGCCATAAGCTTGGATGAATGGAAAAGCTCATGAATCTGGCGCGACACCAAAAACTTATTCGTCCTCATGAGGAGCTTGAAAAATAGGATTGTTTCCATGAATCACCCATAGCAAAGACCAATTCAGGATTATTTACAAAAACAATTAAAAAACTTTGTCACTTTTCAGATTTTCGGTTAAGTAAGGGGCCTATGTCAGCTGTAATTCATCGAAGGGATTTTTTCTCTTTTTGCACATCGCTAGACTTGAATAAGCGACGGATGCTTGGACAATTGTCCAAAGTCATACATTTCCCCCCTAATGTGCTTATCTTTAAGCAGAATGAACCCAGTGATGCATTGTATATTATTAATAAGGGTGTCGTCGAAGTTTATATCGAAAGCCAGGACGGAAAACGTAAACAATCCCTCGGGTACCTCTCCCGCGGTGACTGTCTGGGTGAAATCGGAATCCTCACCGGTGCGACCCGTTCCGGGAATGCCCGCACTTGTGAAGCTTGTAGCCTTCAATATTTTTCGGAGGAAAATTTTTATAAGATGATCGAGGTGGTCCCAAGCTTTTTCCATTATCTCTCGACACTTTTGGCTGAACGGCTCCGCAAGACTTCCCACATGGCTTTGATGAATAGTAACTGCTTGGAGCTGAGCGGAAACTTGGCAAATTTCGATCTGGTCACGCTTTTCCAAACGATCGAACACAGTTCAAAGACAGGTGAACTCAAGATTTTTGATGCAAACTCCAACGAGATGGGGAAATTCTTCTTCAGCAAAGGTACTCCAAACCATGCAAGGTTCGGTCGACTTACCGGGATCCAAGCGGTTTGGCAGCTTTTTCTCATGCCTGATTTAGAGGGGAATTTTGCTTTTTATGTTACGGATAGTTCTCTGGACCATGATGCAGTCATTGAGAACCAGTATTCTACGACAGAAATCCTGATGAATGCGCTCCAGATGCGTGATGAATTCCAAGAGATGTGTGCCCTCGATGAAGATTCAGAACAGCCATTTGTTCCCGTAGGGGAGAGTCTGAGTGTCGTAGATAAAAAATACGGGTTTGTCCAAGAAGCGATTTTTGCTTACATCAAAATTTCTCCCAAAACAGTTAAACAACTTTGTGACGAATTACTTTTTTGCCATTATTATATTTACTCCGCGGTACAGAGGCTGGTAGAGACTGGTCAAATCAAATAACTGACGATAAAATCGCTCCCACTTCCAAGAAAGGCAGGTATCCATGTCCCGTAAAGTCAAAGTAGCCGTAATGCAGACACATGCCTCACCTGATCCCCGGGATAATTTAAAACGCCATTTGGCCTTGGCAGAAAAAGCGGCTAAAGCGGGGGCGCAAATCATTTGTACCCAAGAGATGTTTACGACCCAGTATTTCTGCCAGGAGGAAAATCATAAATATTTTGAGTTTGCCGAAGGTATCCCTGACGGGCCGAGTACTAAAGCTTTTTGTGAACTGGCGGCTCAATACAAAGTCGTGATTGTCGCCGCCCTTTTTGAGAAACGGGCTGCTGGCGTGTATCATAATACCGCCGCTATTATTGATGCAGATGGCACCTATCTCGGGAAGTACCGCAAAATGCATATACCCGACGACCCACTTTTCTACGAGAAATTCTATTTCACCCCTGGGGATCTCGGATTCAAAGCTTGGCAAACAAAGTACGGTAAAATAGGGGTTCTGATTTGTTGGGATCAATGGTATCCAGAAGGGGCCCGCCTGACCGCTATGCAAGGGGCGGAAATTCTTTTTTACCCGACGGCGATCGGCTGGCACCCCAGCGAAAAAGCTCAGTATGGGAAAGCCCATCATTCTTCTTGGGAAACTATCCAGCGTTCCCATGCCATAGCAAATGGTTGTTATGTCGCAGCAGCAAATCGGATCGGCCACGAATATATCGAGGGTGTCGGTGGGGATGGGTTGGAGTTCTGGGGGCAAAGTTTTATTACTGATACCAGTGGACAGATTTTGCAGAAGGCGAGTATTGATCAAGAGGAAATCATCATTCAGGAGCTCGACCTGGATACAGTGGACACCGTCCGCACTCATTGGCCATTCCTCCGTGACCGTCGCATTGATGCCTACGGTGACCTGACAAAACGTTTAATTGATTAGATGATAGACGATATTTTGGTTTTTACTCATGAGTGAGTAGTCATGGAGGGGATATTCGCCAGCAAATTCCTACGAGTCTTTGTTGTTTTGCCGGAACAAATAAATTATTTGTTTGTTATAAAAGATCAGGCAATATGCTGATCTGTAATTTAAAGGGATTATTATGTCTGATGCAGTAGAGATCAAACAATTAACAAAAAAATTCAAGCTCGGATGGCGCAGGGGAACCATGACAGCCGTGTCGAATCTTGATTTGACTGTGTCTCAAGGTCAGGTATTTGGCCTATTAGGTCCGAATGGATCAGGCAAAAGCACGACAATTAAAATCCTACTTGGGTTAGTATCCCCGACGAGTGGGTCGGCGTCTATTTTTGGGCAACCTTGTCATAAGGTTGAGACACACCGATTAATCGGTTATTTACCGGAAAATCCCTATTTTTATCATTACCTGACTGGGTATGAGACTCTCCAGTTTTTTGGTAAATTAGCGGGATTATCCGGGAAGAAACTTAAAGACCGATGTCAAGAGCTCCTCGAGTTGGTCGGGCTGGCTGACGGCCGTCAAAAGAGGAGGTTGAGGGGATATTCCAAAGGAATGCTTCAACGGATCGGACTGGCCCAAGCCCTTATCCATGATCCGGAAATCCTCTTTTTAGATGAACCGACGGCGGGGGTCGATCCGGTGGGGTCACGGGAAATTAGGGATATGATTCTGACACTCAAGGAGCGTGGAAAAACAATCCTGCTTTGTTCCCATTTACTCGAACAGGTACAGGAGGTCTGTGACCATATCTGCGTACTCCATTCTGGAAAAAAGATTTTGGATGGAAAAATGGAGGATCTCGCACCGGTTCATAATCGGTATTCGATTACATTTGAGGGGATTACTCCCGAGAACCTTAAAAAGATCCAAGACCAAGTAGCCCTCTTAGGCGGGAATGTGTTGGAGACAGGGCATCCAAAGACAACCTTAGAGAAACTGTTTTTAGAAGCAGTGGAAAAAGCGGGGCCTTCTTATGAAAGCTGAAAAATCAAAATATCATTTATTAATGGTTTCCCCGATGAGAATCAGGGTGATTGCATTAAACACCATGACGGAGTTAATCCGGCAGAAGGTTTTAATCTTCCTCCTCCTTTTCTCCCTCGGTTTCATTTCTTCGGCAGTGATCTTCACCCAGTTCACATTTGAGGCCCAATTTAAATTTATTAAGGATTTTTGCCTGGGCGCAATGTCCCTCATGGGGATGATTTTGGCGATTGCAGGAACGGCATCCTTGATTCCGACAGAGCTTGATAACCGGACGATTTATACACTTTTGGCAAAGCCGGTTTTAAAACTTGAGTTTATCCTTGGAAAATATTTGGGGAGTGTCCTGATCCTTGTGATGGCCCTTGTCCTGATGAGTATCACATTTACGGGAGTTATTTTTTATAAGGAAAAGGAACTGGTGGGGGAATTGAGGCGAAATTATCAAGCGTCGGGGAGTCAAACCGCTGAGACACAAGCGTTTATCAGGTCAGAAGAGCAAAGGATATATAAACAGTCACGAGACCCGGAAGTCTTTAAGGCTATCCTGTTGATCTTTGTGAAAATAATATTAGTCGCAGCTATTACGATGGCCATTTCCAGTTTTTCAACGTCCATGATCTTCACTATCCTGATGAGTATTGTGGCAGTTACTATTTGCCACCTGCAATCGATTGCCCAACAAGCATGGGGAGGATCCATGGATATTGTAAAAAAGATGTTTGTCGGACTGGTCATTGTTATTTTTCCTGACCTGAATAAGTTTAATTTGGCAGATGAACTGGTGATGGGGAATTCTTTGCCATGGTCAGTGGCAATGACCACTTGCGCCTATGGTCTCGTGATGACGATTGCCTTCCTGATCGTCGCTTGGCTCTTTTTTGAATTCAGGGAGCTCTAATATAGATATCATTTTTCTATGACACTCACTGAAAGAATTTATCTGCGGAAAAAGTCATTTATTACAGGGGTGCTCCTTGTTATTATGTTTTTCTGCATAAAAATGTCCTTAGAAAATCGTCTAACAAAAGAATATCAGTCGTTGGGTTTTGGGAATATATCATCACTCCTGAGTGTCCGTGAGAAAATTAGCCAGTATATGTTCGTGGCTCTTATGGGGGGATTCCGGAATGTAGTAGCAAATCTCTTATGGATATCCGCCCATAACGATTGGGAAAACCATCTCTGGTTCAAACAAAAAGAGAAATACCACGTGGTTAATACGCTTCAGCCGAACTCGATCTATTTTTGGGATAATGCAGCGTGGCATTTTGCTTGGAATAGCTCCTATGCTGCCTCAGTGGATCCGATGGAACCTAAGGAAGCTGTCCGGAAGAAAAATCAAAAGGAGTGGTTTGATCTCGGGGAAGAAACCCTGAAGAAGGGGATCGAGCACAATTCCCAGAGTTGGGAGCTTTACTCCGGTATGGGTCGGTTACTCTCGGATAAGCAGAAAAGGCCATTAGAAGCGGCTGTGTATTACCAAAAAGCATCAGAATTACCCGATGGCCCACTTTATTTAAAGAGGCAAGTAGCTTTTAAGTTATTGGATGGGGGGAATGACCAGGAGGCCTACGAACTCATGAAAAAGCTGTGGTTGGAGGATCCTAATAACCAAGTGCCCACTTTCAAGAAGAGAATTCCGGAGTTGGAAGAAAAACTTAAGATTCCAAAGGGAAAAAGATTATTTGCGCAGTAACGCGTTATTGCTAGTATAAGGAAACGATGAGATACGCAATATTTGGGGATATACATGCCAATCTTGAAGCTTTAGAGGCCGTGATGGCTGATGCCAAGGCTTCCCGAGTCACCCATCATTGCTGCTTGGGTGATGTGGTGGGGTACAATGCCAATCCCCGCGAGTGCCTAGAAATCGTCAGGAATATGAATTGCCCTGTCGTCAAAGGTAACCATGACGAACAAGCCAGTAATGATGATGATTTTGAGGGGATCAACCCCTTGGCCAGTTTTGCCATGCAGTGGACAAGGGATCAACTAAACGCGGACGAGAAGCAATACCTGCGCGATTTAAAGATGGTTCGCCAAGTCGGTGCCTTTACCATTGTCCATGCCACCTTGGACACTCCCCACCGTTGGGGATATGTCTTTGACCAGCTTGCTGCCGCCGCGAGTTTCAGTTACCAGAATACTTCCCTCTGTTTTTTCGGTCATACCCATGTGCCTTTGGCATTCACCCGGGATATGTCCGTCCATGGTGGCCCTTATGATACAGTCCGTATGGAGCTTGGGAAAAAATATTTCATTAATGTCGGTAGTGTCGGACAACCCCGCGACGGTAATCCTAAAGCCTCCTATGCCATTTATGATACCGTGACGCAATTGGTCCAGCTAAGGCGTATTGATTATAATATCGAATTGACCCAGCAGAAGATCCTCGATGCGGGCTTGCCAAAGCGTTTAGCGGAAAGATTAACTGTGGGAAAATAGGTTAAAACCTGTTTTTGCCTGTCTAATCAATAGATTTCCCCGGAGAAATTCGTGAAGATTCTGATCATTAAACCGAGTTCATTCGGGGATATTATCCATGCTCTCCCGCTTGTTGATTCACTCAAAAAGAATCTTCCCAGTGCCCATATCCACTGGCTCACAAATACCGTTTATTCATCTTTTCTCAGGCATTGCCCCCTTGTAGATAGGACGCTTGATTTTGACCGTAAAAAGGCGAGTCCATTCCGTAATCCCGCACTCTTCACAAAGTTTCTATTCCGGACTATTCCATTTGAAGAATATGATCTGGTTATTGATATCCAGTGTTTACTCAGAAGCGGCCTTTTCACTTGGGCATCGAGGGGCAAACGCAAGCTGGGCCTCCAAGATGGACGGGAGGGGTGCAAATTGTTCTATCAGGATATTGTCCGGTGGTCCCCAGGAAAAATGCATGCCATCGACCGTTACTTGAAAGTCATTGACCATTTGGGGCTAAAACAAATGCCCGTTGAATACCCCCTAAAATTAACACCGGGTATTCCTGATAAACTTTTGGGCAAATTGCCCGGTGAATTTATCGTGATGAATCCTTTTTCACGCGGTGATTATAAACGCTGGCGTTTGAGTGGGTTCGCTGCGGTCATCAAACAGATGCCGGATGTGAAGTTTGTTTTGATCGGGGAAGAGTCCAGTCTCAGGGAAAGCCTTTCCCTTGAGTCGCCCAATGTCACGAATGTGGTCGGACAAACTGGACTCATTGAGCTAGCCAAAATCATCCAGGCGGGAAAATTACTCCTGACAAATGACTCAGGACCCATGCATTTGGCTGTGGCACTCGGGAAACCGTTGATTGCCCTTTTTGGTGCATCCGATCCTGTTTTGACGGGGCCTTATGGTTATCCACCGGAATCGGTCATCCGTTTTGAACCCGGTGAATCCCTAGCTGAATGTCCATCAGGTGGGATTAATGCCCATCGTACAGCATTTTCCGACCGGGTCGTCGAGGCTTTGCGTGCCCAGATCAATACCAAAATCGGGGCGTGACATTCTTCTCGGCAGTATTTTTGATTAACAAAATTTAAACAGGAGAAAATGAATCATGTTCGGAGAAATTAAGAATACACAAGGTGAAAAACTCGATTACATCTACCACAAGGGTGGTGAACTGAAGCAAATTGTTGTGATCGGCCATGGTGTCACAGGGAATAAAGACCGTCCCTTTGTTGTGGCTCTCGCTGAAGCTCTCGAAAAGTCAGGGGTGAATGTCTTGCGTTTCTCATTTAGTGGGAATGGCGACTCAGAAGGGAAATTTACGGACTCAACCATCTCCAAGGAGGTCGAGGACCTCGGGGCAGTTCTGGATACACTTTCAGGATACGAAATTCTTTATGTCGGGCATAGTATGGGAGGTGCGGTGGGAGTTTTGCGTACCAGCCAAGATAATAGGATTAATGCCTTAGTTTCCCTTTCCGGAATGGTGGATACGGCGGAATTCTATAAACGGGAATTTGGCATGCTCAAGGCGGGGGAAGGTTTTATGTGGGATGAGGAGACTTGTCCGCTTTCCCAAGCTTATGTCGATGACATGCTCCAAATCGGTAATGTCCTGGCACAAGGCGCCAAAATCAAAGTACCATGGCTCCTCGTCCACGGGACAGAAGATGATGTCGTCCCCATTAAGGATTCAGAAGACATTTTTGCAAAGGCTCATGAACCAAAGGAACTCTTTACGATCCCGGGTTCTAACCACGTTTTTTCAAATGAACACACAGCCCCGATGATCGAGAAGGTGGTTCCGTGGGTGAAAAAGCAATTTGCTCATTAATTTATTTTAATCGCGATGCGATATATAAAAAAGCCCCGCAATTTGCGGGGCTTTTTTTGTGCGAAAATGGGGTAGAGGATTTATTTGGAAATAATTCCATCCTTTGACATGCTGGAGACTAAAGTCCCGACGAGGGAATTTACCGTTGATTGGGATGCTTGGGGGTTGAATGATTGTGATTCCCCGGACCAGATCAGATTATTGTTTGCGGTGGAATAAATTTTTGTCGAAATATAGACCACTTTTATATTTTCAAAGTAGCCGGGGGTTTGCACCATTGTGTATTGGGTCATGACGTAAGGATACATACCGTAATAAACAGGTTGCATGTATGTGGCCCCCTGGACATATTCGGTTTTGTGTTCTTCTTTTTCTTTTGTCGTGACGATCACAGCCGAGTAGCGGTTAGCTTTAACTACCTTTTTAATATTTGATTCAGTGGGGGCTGCTCCATTCAGCGCTACATAACCTTGAGTCGCTGTGATGCCTCGTGAACGTAGGGAGTTCACAAAAGAGTCCTCAAACATCCTGGCCACAGTACTGTTATTACCCAGACCGATCACGAGGACGTTATTCAGCGCACCGCCGGCATAGCTGGGTGATTTCCAAGTCCCAGTCATTTCCGTATTCCCGCATGCGGAAATGAAAAATAGGCCTGCCAATAGAAAGAGTGTTAAGATTTTATTCATAACAAAGTTTCAGTTTAGTATCAGATTTTGTCAATGAATATTCAGAATCAGGGTTTCGGCTGTTTTGTGAGGAATGGGTTTTATTTCAGGTCAAACACCAAGGCTTCTCCTAAATCATCGGACTCAAAAGTAGCTAAAGACTCCTCTTCGAGGGTTGCTGCATCGCCGGCCTGGAGGCTGAGACCATTGATAGTGAGAGTACCCTTGGATACTTGCACCCATATCCCGCGCCCGGAAGCGATGGGTAACTTGAGACTTTCACCGGCTGCCGGTTTACACAGATAAATCCGAGCATCCTGCGCAATTTGCGCGGAATCTCCAGCCCCATCAGCGGAGACGATCAGAGTTAGGTTATCTTTTGCGGCAAATTGCGCGGGTTTCCATTCGGCATAACCCGGGGTGAGTCCGGTTTTCTCGGGATGAATCCAGATTTGGAGTAAATGGACGGGGTCTTGGTTGGATGCATTAAATTCACTGTGCCGGCTGCCGGTTCCCGCACTCATCGTTTGGATTTCACCGGGATGAATAATGCTGCCGTTACCCATGCTGTCATGATGCTGGAGTTGACCGGAAATGACGTAGGTGATGATTTCCATATCTCGATGGGGGTGGAGCGGAAAACCCATGGATGGCTGGACGATATCCTCATTGATCACGCGCAAACTGCGGTAACCCATGTCTGCCGGATCGTCATAATCAGCAAATGAGAATGAATGATAGGAATTCAGCCAACCGTGATCGGCATGGCCGCGTTCACGGGAGGATCTTTTGATCATCATATTTGTACCTTTCAGGAGTGCCCAGTGTCTCCACGGGCCCATAAAGGATATTCTGTTATTAGCCTCAGGCCGCCTTTTTAAAGTGGTGAGTAATCAGCGCGTCGATCGAGAAACGCCCGGGGCCTGTGATAAAAAGGGTCAGATAGATCGCCAGATAGACGAATGCTAATTCCCCGGTTTGTTCGCCGGAAAGGGCGAGTTTATGCACAACGATAAATGCGATCGCCATCGTCGCGATTAATTGGGTCAGGGCTAAACGACTGCAAAAACCAAGGATGAGCGCGGTAGAGCAGAGCAGTTCAGCAAAAACCGCCAAGGCCAAGCTTGTTTTTACATCCAGACCGAGTACTCCCATGAATTGGGGGTTGTCAGACAGGAGGTTTTGGAATTTTCCAAGCCCATGATTAAAGATCATGAGGAGGCCGATCCAGAGTCGGAGGAGGAGGATGCCAAAGTCGGCAAAGAGCAATTTGCGGCCTTCGGTCATCCAGTGTGCGTATTGGGCAAATAGTTTCATAGGGTTATTTTTGTATGGGGGTTTTTGAGTATGGGGGTTTTTGAGTATGGGGGTTTTGGTTTTACCAGTTCACTACCAGTGGGGCAATTTGCTGACGGGCTGTTTCGATAGCCTTATCTTTTCCGATATCCGGGACATTGATTCCTTCCGCATTGACGAAGGTAATATCCGTGACCCCGATGAAGCCGAAAACAGTCCGGATGTAGGGTTCTTGCTGGTCATAAACGGCAATGGGGGATTGAGCTGCATAAGCCCCACCACGTGCTGTCAAAACACACATCTTTTTACCAGCCGAGACAAGGCCTTGCCAACTGCTATTAAAGGTCCTTCCGATCCGGACAATCTGGTCGATGTAGGTCTTAAAAATCGAGGAAATTCCGAAATTATGCATCGGTACACTCATGACGTAATAGTCGGCGGCGAGGAATTCATCAATGAGGACATCAGAGATTTTCATGGCTTGGACAGCCTCGACGGATTCTTTTCCCGGTAAGTGATAAGCTCCCAATATCCAGGGAAGAGTGACATGTGGGGGGATCTCTTTGGCGAGATCACGGTAGACGATATTCACATCCGCATGGTTGGTCTTCCATGCGTCGATGAATTCATGGGCGATGGTGCGGGAGATCGAACGATCTCCGCGGGGACTTGAGTCAATGTGGAGGAGGGTTTTCATTATAAGGGCAGGACTTTGGGTTATTTTGGTTAAAAGCTTTATATCAAGTTAAAATAATGATTAGGGGATAGGGACTGAGGTGCCGAGTTTTTTGAGGAGGGACACCAGTGAGGATTTCTCTTCATCGGTGAGTCCTGAGACAGCCTTTTCCATACGTTGTTCGTGGGCGGAAAATGCTTGGACGATCAGGCGGTGCCCTTTATCAGTGAGATACACTAGTGTCTTGCGGGCGTCATCGGGGCATACAGTTCGCCGAACGAGTGAACGTTTTTCAAGCCTGTCAATCGATGTGGTGATGGATCCACTGGTTAAAAGTATTTTTTTGCCGATTGTATTCACCGGCAGCGCCCCTTTGTGTAATAAAACCTCGAGAACCCCGAAATCTGACAGGCAAAGGTCAAGGGCTTGGATGCTCTTGCGATCATAGGATTCCATGGCTCTAGAGGCTTTCCACAAGACTAACCAGAGATGAACTCCTTTGACGTTTTCTGTCACCATAGAATGACATTATCACGGATTACCTTGATGTCAAGACGATTATCGAATGTTTTCTCTATTTTTCTGTAATCGTGAGTCGTGGGTGGTATAGATTGATGACATTGAAACATCTTTTTAAACCACGCGAACAAACATTGGGTGAAGAAATTGCCAATAGCATTAGCCACGGGGTCGGGTTAGTGGCGGCATTGGTATTGGCGCCCATACTCATTATTTTCGCTTTTCAAAAAGGGAACTCACATACGGTTATCGCTGCGGGCATTTTTGCTGCGACTGTGATCCTGCTTTATTTGGCATCCACACTCTACCATGCCCTTCCGCATAAAAAGGCTAAAAAAGTTTTAAGAATCTTCGATCATAGTGCGATTTTCCTTTTGATTGCAGGCTCTTATACTCCTTTCACTGTGGGTTTATTAAAGGGGGTCTGGGGATGGACACTTTTTGGTGTCGTCTGGGGGCTGGCCATTGTGGGGATAGGCCTCAAAATCGGTTTTGGCACCCGGTACCCGAAGATATCAACGACGCTCTATTTATTGATGGGTTGGCTTGTGGTTTTTGCGATAAAACCTCTCTGGACACAGATGCCGAGGGAAGGGTTTTATTGGTTGGTCGCCGGCGGCTTAGCTTACACTTTGGGCGTTTTTTTCTTTGCGGCGGAACGGATCAGATATAACCATTTTATCTGGCACCTCTTTGTCTTGGCTGGGACCACTTGCCATTACGTCATGATCCTTTTTTACGTCTGAGGGTGCCATGAAAGGGGGCGGGGAGTCTCCGTATTCTGGAAAAAAATCGCAAATGGCCGTTTCTTCGGGCGGGCATACTCACTCACTCAAAAACACGTGGAGTGGGCACTTATATGACAGCATGTTGTTTGAGCTCCTCAAGGGTGACAAATTCAAGTGCAGAAATGTGCGTGGCTTCGAGGATGATTGCGGGGGCGGATCCGGCGTTATAAGCCTCAGCCCAGCGCGTGACGCATAGACACCATTTATCTCCGGCCTTTAATCCGGGGAATTGGTATTCGGGCATGGGGGTGCTCAGGTCATTCCCTTGTTGTGCTGAGAACTCAAGAAACTCATCATTCATGACGCAACAAACCGTGTGTAGTCCCAAATCCCCCGGCCCGGTATGGCAATAGCCGTCCCGGTAAAATCCGGTCATGGGTTCATAACAACAGGGAATCAGGGGTGTGCCGAGGACGTTTGATGCTTGGGTCATAAGATTTATAACTTAGCATAAAACTCCTCTCCTGCACAAAGATAGTTATCAAAAATGATAGGGAGTGAGTTGACCCATCTTCACGACTCCTTTGTTCCGGGGTCATTTGCTTTTGAGCCAATTCGGGGCCGAGCACTATAAACAATGGATTCTCGACTTTTTCCAGTCGGCAGCAAACTTATAGACGTGAACATTCTAGTACTTCGTCAACTCCCTGTTCCCGGGAACCTATTGATTTGAGGATTTTCCTGAGCAAATTGCTCTGTGGTGAACTCGCTTTACCTGACAGTGCCGGATTTGACATGGGAGGACACTCTCCCCACATAATCTCTGCCAATCGGTGAAATCTGGGGATAAAAAACTCGAATCTTGACACCTATAAAGGTATAGTTATTATACCACTATGGAGTTTGAGTTTAACTCGGAAAAGTCCGAGAAAAACAGAGTCAAACATGGCATTGATTTTCTCACCGCACAGGAGCTCTGGCAGGATGAGGCACGGCTTATCGTCCCGGCACGCTCCGCAGATGAGCCGCGTGAAGCGATCATTGCCACTTTGGGCAAAGCCTGTTGGACAGGGATTTATACGATTCGAAATGAGAAAATCAGAATCATGTCAGTAAGGAGATCAAGAGATGAAGAAAAACAAAACTACGATCAAGGCTGCTGAACTGGATCAGATCTTCGACGAGGGCGGCGATATCACCGCCTATCTCGATTTGTCCAGAGCTAAGCGTCCCGGACTAGAACAGAAACGGGTAAACGTGGATTTCCCCCAGTGGATCATTGATTCGCTGGACTTCCAAGCTTCACGGATGGGGGTCACCCGGCAGTCCATCATTAAAGTCTGGATTGCGGAACGGCTCAAAGAAGAAAATAAGCTGACTTTTAAAGGAAGATAGAGAATCCCGTCTCCAACAATCCCAGTGCACTTCAGATGATACAAAGAAAACAGCCGAACAAGGCAGTCGACTCAACGGCTACCCGTGTCTGGATTGTCTTCACGGTTTGGGCGGCTGCGGGTTGGCTCACGCTCGACGAGGCGCTGCTGGAGGACGCTTACTTTCCAGACGAGCGCACCGACGGCAGCCGTGCCTTTGTTCCACTCACTACTCTGGTCGGCGCTCGCCTCGACTCTATTCGACTCACTCCCGACTTGGCGGAGCTTTTGTTCACGCAGTCGGATTCGCCCCGCGCCTTGCGCGTCCAACACGATTCAAGCCATCTGCCCGTGCATCGCGGATCGAAGCAGCCGAAGCTTTTGTCACCGACCGAAGACTTGCGCGACGCAGTCATCGTTTCACAGAGAGGCACCTTATGGCTGAACGGTGAATCCCAAAGCCCGCAACGGCTGACTTTTAAAGGAATGGAGAGAACGGGGGATGTGGGAGTATCCTCCGTTCTTTGCATTCAGGGGTTGAACAACTCGGGGCACTTTTGCCATATGAGAACC
>JAWXBN010000011.1 GCA_034440155.1 Verrucomicrobiota bacterium
ATTCTCGGGGTGGCTAAAACTGCCACCCAAGACGAAATAAAAAAAGCTTTCCGTAAGCTTGCCCGCCAGTTTCATCCTGATGTCGCCAAGGACAAGAAAATGGCGGAAGAGAAATTTAAGGAAATCAATGAAGCCTACGAGGTTTTGAGTGACGCCGGGAAAAGAAATAAATATGATACGTTAGGGCCTGACTGGCAAAGTGGGGGGATGGGTGGATTTGGCGGGGCTCCCGGCTCCGGTGGGATGAGAGGGCCAGGACGTCCACGCACCGCCCAAGGCCCAGGCGGTTTTGAGTACCATTTTAACGGAACAGGATTCAGCGACTTTTTCGAGCAGATGTTTGGAGGATCCCGTGGTGGATTTGGCGGTGAGGATGATGAGGCTATCCGCGGAGGAGGATATGGAGGAAGGGGAGGGTATTCTGCCGAGGGTAATGATATCGAAGGTGATATCATGGTGACTCTAGAGGAGGCCCTGAAAGGTTCAGACCGACTGGTAAAGGTGCAGAAGACAAATCCTCAAACAGGGGAGGTAACCCCCGAAACTTTCCAAGTCAAAATCCCGGCAGGAGTCAAGGAAGGCCAAAAGATACGCTTGGCTGGGCAGGGGGGCAAAGGAGTCGGGCGAGGAAAATCAGGAGATCTCTATCTTCGTGTCCGGTTTACAAAGCATCCAGACTTGCGAGTGCAGGACTCGGATATCTATTATGATTGTGAACTGATGCCGTGGGCCGTGGTACTCGGTGGAGAAGCTGAAGTCCCCTTGATCGAAGGCCGCGTCTCCGTAAAAATCCCCGCAGGGGCTCAACACGGGCAAAAACTCCGGCTCCGGGGTAAAGGCCTACCCAAAGGCAAAGAGGTCTATGGCGATTTTTATGTGGTGATAAATATAGAGGTTCCCAAGACCGCTACGGACGAACAGCAAGAGCTTTGGCGCAAATTGCAGCAGACTTATGAGTAGTCAGGTGAGTGCCTCTCATCGCCGTAAGTTAAGGATGGGAGAGGGATGAATTGACTTTTTTGATATTCTTCCAAGCTGGAATTAGTTTTTCTCAGGAATATCAATATGACACTTGACGGATAATAAAATATGACAAGATTATGTAGCAACCCTAGGAGGAATTTTTAATTTATGACGACCCCCCAGAAAACATCGCCAAAAATGAAAAAGGTCGAAGTGGAAACTCTCCTGAAAGCGGGGCAAAAAGCTCCGGAGTTCAAATCAGTGGATGAAACGGGTGCGCAAATTGCCCTGAAAGATTTCAAAGGAAAGAAGGTGGTCCTTTATTTTTATCCAAAAGACGATACACCCGGATGTACCACCGAGGCTTGTGCTTTCAGGGACGGTTTCAAGGAAATCGCCAAAAAGGGGGCTGTGATCCTCGGGGTCAGTCCGGACCCGGTCAAAGCGCATTTGAAATTCAAAGAGAAATTCAACCTTAATTTTTCCCTCGTCTCGGATGAATCAAAAACCATTTGTGAGGCTTACGGTGTATGGAAAGAAAAGAGTATGTATGGCCGGAAATATATGGGGGTAGAACGAACCACATTCATCATCGATGAAGTTGGAAAAATTACCAAAATATTCCCTAAAGTCAGTGTTTCAGTGCATTATGGTGAAGTTCTTGATGCGTTAAACTAAAGAAGACTTGTTTTGACTCGTGAATTTTGAAGATTTTCCCAGAATGCTCTCGTACGTGGGGGCACTTTGTTTATAGCGTTGAAGACATGATTAAGCTTTATCAGAATTCGCAAGATATTCTTTTTACCTGTGGAGGACAGACTGCTGGGCAGTACCGTTTCACAGTCGCTTACAAGCCCCATTTACATCCGCTGAATTCCCCACGCGGACATTGTGTGAGTTTGGCTGCTCCTTATGATCATAAACACCACAAGGGGGTGATGTATTCCTTGCGTGCGAAAGGAATGAATTTCTGGGAGGAAATAGAAATCACTCCTGCCGATAAAGTCGGGCGACAACGCCATGATTCATTCGAGAAAATCGTTGAGAGTGGTAGGGAAGCCGGATTTGTCGAGAAACTGACTTGGCTTTCGGCTGAATCCTCGGAGATATATTTTACGGAGACGCGTTCGGGTTTTTGCTCATATGATGGCACACTCTCGGCATTCATTTGGACTTGGAAAACAGATTTAAGCGCACAACGTGACATGATAATGGTGAAAAGCAATTGGAGTGAACCTCTGCCGAATGGTCAAACGGTCAATTACCACGGGTGAGCAGTCCGGTTTGGCTGGAATTTTGTCGGGACGATCGGTTGGAATATCTTGAAAATGGATGGCAAGACACTGCCGATGGCCGAGGGAATGGGCAAAAAGGCGCGTTCAGTCGAAATGATCGGAAATATGGACGGAATACACCCGATCCCCAAAGTCAGCGTCAAAATGCACAATGATAAGGGGTATATGTGTTATGTCCGTGACATGCCCTTTCCGTTTCACAGTCTCGGGCCGACAAATGAATCCGAGGTTATCTTGAAAAAAGGTGATAAAATCGAGGATCACTATCAAGTGAGAGTCCAAGATTTGTAATCGTTATTTTACGAAGTCTTATTTTTGCTGAATGGGGATTACTTTAAACGGTCGCCGAAAAGAGAGGTTCCTATACGTACGATGGTAGAGCCTTCTTCGATGGCCACAGTGAAATCCCCGCTCATGCCCATGGAGAGGACAGGCAGTTGATAACCGAGATGGGATTCTAATCTGTCGCGCAAATTGCGCAGATGAGCGAAATAAGGCCTAGCTTTTCCTGGATCATCGGAGTAGGGAGCCATGCACATGAGCCCATGCAGTTCCAGCCGAGGCATTTCATTGACTGCTACAGCAAGTTGCTCCAGGGAATCAGGTTTCACCCCAAATTTAGTCGCCTCACCGGCGACATTTACCTCGACGAGTACTTTTTGGTTTTTAGCGGCTTTTTCTGCACATTGATGGATCTCAGAGGCGAGATTTAGGGTGTCCACGGAATGGATTAATTCAGCAAATTGCACAGCTTCCCGGGCTTTGTTTGACTGGAGATGTCCGATCATATGCCAGCGGATGCTTGAGGGAAGAAGGGGGACTTTAGTTTTGAGTTCTTGAATTTTGCTTTCCCCGAAATCCTTAATTCCACTACGATAAGCATCTTCCATGGCATCAAGGGCAATCTTTTTACTGACGGCTAAAAGGAGGATATCATCCGAGGAACGACCAGATTTTGAGGCTGATTGGGCAATTTGCGCGTGGATAGAGTCTATTCTTTCTTCCAAAGTCATAAGGGTACTGTAGATTAAATCAGGACAGAAGGGGAGTAATTTTCATGACCTAGATCTTGCGCTCTGTGTCTGGAATGCCTAGATTCTGCCTCAGTCATGCCGACATTAACAAACCAGATGGAACAGGCCTCAACAAATTTAGCCGGATCATTCAAAATCGATGATCTACCGGTTTCGGCCCAGTTAGGAAGGACTATTGAAGCAATCCGGGATTTTACTACAATCCAAGTATGGTTTGATTTCTTTCAGATTTTTACGCTCGGTCTACTATTGGGATTACTTATTGTCTGGTTTTCCGACTATCTCATGAGGTTTTTTGTTTCACATGAAAGAACTCGTCTTAGCAGGGATATTGTAAAAGCGGTCCGTTGGCCGCTGGCTATTCTCGTTTTTTCCTATTTCCTGAGTGTCGGGGTGGATATCCTTTATTTGCCAGGGTGGTTATGGAATAGGATTCATTTCACACTTTTCCCGGCGATATACGGATTGGCTTTTCTTATCGGCCTTTTCCGGATGATTGATGTAGGTGCGGATATTTACCTGAAAACACAGAATGTTGAGGAATCAGATATTGATGAACAACTTGTTCAGCTTTTGGTTAATATACTCAAGGTGCTAGTGATCTTGATTGTCGGGGTATTTATTATTAATGCCATTGTGGGGTTGGATAAAGTTATTCCCCTTTTAACTGGTTTGGGATTTCTAGGGGCTGCATTGGCACTTGCGGCTCAACATACCTTGGCCAATGTTTTTGCCTCTATTTCGATCCTTTTTGACCGGATTTTTAAAGTAGGAGACAGGATTCGTTTTGGGGATTATGACGGGTTTGTGCTCAAGACTGGGTTGCGCAGTATCAAGCTTTCTGCCATGACGGGAGAAATAGTGACATTGCCGAACCGTGAAATTGCTGACCGCCAAGTCCGGAATTTGACGTCCAAAGGAGCCAGCTTAATCGACCTCGCCATCGGCTTGCCGTATTCGGCCTCAAGGAAGGATATTGAACGTGCAATTGCTGTCCTCAGTACTATTTATGAAGCTCATCCACAGGTCGTCAGACATACTACCCTTTTTTCAAAACTGGGCGATTACAGTTTGGATTTGAAGAGTTTTCTTTACGCAAAATACAAAAATTCTGGGGAATTTAGCCGGATTGTTTCCGAGCTGAATTTGGAAATTAAGGAAAAATTTGATGAAGCAGGATTATCCTTTGCTTTTCCTACACAAACGATAGAAATTAGCAGATCTGTAGCAAATAATAAGGTTTAATTATTTTCTTTAACGACAAGACAAGGTTTCTGTATGGCAAAACAAATAGTTGAAATGAATGTGGGAAAAGTCACCCAAGAGGCAGGAGATACAAAAACTTTCCTACTGCGTTGGCCAGAGGGAGTGGATTATGACTTTAAGACTGGTCAATTCATTACTATATACCTTCCTGAAGATCCGAAAATAAAAAGGGCTTATTCCCTGTCATCCTGCCAATATGATCGTGGTTGCTTCGAAATTAGTGTCAAACGTGCCGGACACTTTGGAGCCCTTCTCAATGATGTGATCAAGGAAGGTTCGAAACTCATGGTGATTCCACCGGTGGGTAAATTCAACCTTCCGGAAGATCCGACAAATGATGTCGTCATGATTGCAGGAGGGAGTGGGGTCACCCCATTCCGTAGTTTTATCCGCCACATCAACCATGACAAATTGCCTACCCGCGCGGTTCTACTTTACACGGTGCGGAATCCCTTGGAAATCATTTTTGATGAGGAGTTCAAGCAACTCGCTGTTGCTAACCCAAATTTTGAGTTCAAAGTGACTTGTACACGTGTGACTGCCGAACATGCTTATACGGGGCCAGTATGGCCCGGGCACATGGGACGGATCAATGCCGAATGGATTAAGGAACAGATCCGAGACCTGACAAAAACAGTTTTTTACGCTTGTGGGCCAACGGATCTTGTTCTGGCCACAGAGAAACTAGTCGTCGAAGATCTCGGTGTCCCTAAAGCCCAGATGCGCCTCGAAAAGTGGGGATAACCTCAGACTGGGGATGCAGAGCCCTGCTCAAGGGTTGTTACTTGTCCGGATAAACTCGGACTGGCATAACAGTGGGAACCACAAGGCTGTAATCCGAGGTTCTTAAAAAGTCGCTGGTACATGAGGGTGCTTCTTTTGAGCATGTTTTGGGTGTCGCCGGTAAGGGTTTCATCACTCGCATAGGCTTCAAGAAAAGCAATTCCGTCCAAATGGGGAATAAGCACTTTTAATCCTTCTTCTAACACCAGGTCAGGCAGGTAATACAGGATGTCACTGCAAATGATCATGTCATAGGAGCCTGATAATACACAGGGCGGGGGATGATTGAATTCCCCGAGTACCAGATTCCGCTTTTTTCCAAAATGTGCCACAGCATAAGTGCTCGAATCCATTCCCGTATATTGGATTTTAGGGCGCATTTTTTTGAGAATGGGTTGCCACTGTCCCTCTCCACATCCGACATCAAGAATGGTTCTTACCGGGCGTTGGAGGTAATACTCGGTTACACCTACGACTAAAGCAGCTTTCCTCATGGCCGTATTACGAGTGCTCACTCTCCGCCCGGGCTGTCGGTACCACTCGTCAAAGTATTTTTTATTATAATGTTTTTTGAGATAAGTCATAAATGATTGAATGATTGCACATTAAAAAATTTTGATCTGTCAGTATAAGGTGGTACGACCTTCTCCCTAAATGCTCTAATTCAAAACAAAAAAATGTCATCAGTACATAAAGAGGTTTGTAAAGAGATTCTCATGGCTGTGCAATCCGGGAAATGACGCGTGGGGTGAAAGGCTTCCCTACGGGCGGCATCTCTCGGCCCTTTGACTCAAGATCAGCTCCACGATTTTTAGTGAAGAGAATATGACGGAATTAGAGAAAAAGAGGGCGCAAGAATCCGTGAGAGGGTTAAATTAAGAAGTGCCTAAATACCGAGTGAATTTATAATCAAGTTTGAACGCGAAACATTAAAGGAAATTATGAGAATCATACGTTATCAAGACAGTGATGGGAAAATAGATTATGCTTCAGAGCAAACAGACGGTACAGCCTTTATCATCGAAGGAGATATATTGGGTGAATACAAAGTCTCCACTCAAAAAGCCAATGTGTGCAAATTGCTTGCCCCGATTATTCCTTCCTCCATTTTCTGCATAGGATTGAATTACAAGCTGCATGCCCAAGAAACGAATGCGAAAATTCCTGAGGTCCCAGTTGTATTCATGAAAGGAATTAATACCATTCAAAATCCCGGCGATCCGATTCTTTTGCCAACTCACCTCAAAAGTGAACAAGTCGATTATGAATGTGAACTAGCCATTGTTATTGGTAAAGCGGCAAAGAATGTGAAAAAGGAGGATGCCCTCAAGTATGTGCTGGGATATACATGTGCTAATGATGTGAGCGCTCGGGATTGGCAAATCAAATTTGGAGGCACTCAGTGGTGCCAAGGAAAAACATTCGACACATTTTGTCCTATCGGACCGGCGATCGTGACAATCGATGAGATTCCTCATCCAAATGATTTATCAATTAAAACAATTGTCAGCGGGAAGACTCTGCAGGATTGGAATACCAATGATATGATTTTTGATGTGCCCACAATTATTGAGTTTCTCAGTGGGAGCAAAACACTTTTACCGGGCACTTTGATTCTTACAGGTACACCTCATGGTGTAGGTATGGCCAGGAATCCAAAGCGTTGGCTTAAACAGGGAGATACTGTAACAATCGAAATTGGAAAAATCGGCACATTAAACAATCCCGTCCTAAATGAATAATCCATTGGATCAAACGGAGAAAATGATAGTTTTCCCACTAAGTAGCAAATTGCTTAATACCCGGAATTCCCCCCCCCTAGTTTTGTAATAAAGTGAAGCTAATTGTGTCGTTGTCAGGATGACGCTCTAGCTCGACACCATTTTCAAGAATCTGCATGATAAAATGAATATGATCTCCTTCTTTCCAAGGTAGTTGATTTAGGGGAATCGCGGCCTCAAGAATATTCTGATGTTTTGCACAGCAAACTGCCTCAAGAGAGAGATAGTTCTCACCGTCAAAACTTATTTGGGTATTAAAGGAGGGATCTAGGTCCCCATTTAAATCGAGGGTTAACCGATAGGAGACTGGTTTGATGAATTCAAAGCGCAAATGGCATGGTTTAAATTTAATAAAGTCTAGTGCCAGGAAAAGATGGGTATGATCGTAGCCAAACCGGATCGAATTAACGATCCTCTCCCCACGGAACATAGCCCCTTTTTCACCACCGGCTTGGAGAAGGCCAGCTCCTTCCCATTCAGACAGGGATGAAATCGTCCCGTCAATGATTGGGGTCATCATTTGCCGCGGTTGTTGCGCAACTTGCTTTGATTGATCCCGTTGGATAGGGATACTTAAGACATGAGGGGGTTCGGCTCCCAGATAACGATAGACATTTTGTAAATGGATCCTGAAGAGTTCATCAAAAAGCATATCACAGTCAGTATTAAAATCAGGTCCAAACCACCAGAACCAATCACTTCCCTCAGCCGCATAGATCGAGTTGAAGGCTTTTTTCCGTACATCGTCAGGGACATTACCCTCATTGATTCTTTTGATCAGGAAATCATGGGTTGCCCCGAGGAGATTCCAAGCGGCATTTTCTTCGTAATCATCGCCGATCCATATGTCAAAATCGCTATTAATCCATGAACCGGTATGGAGGGTAGATATGTTTTTTGTTTTAGGGAAAGCCTCGAAATAATCACTTCCACGGACGGTTTTAAGCGTTTTACTGGAGGCAAGGGCATCATAGAACTTCCTCAGAAATCCTTCGCCCCCGTCAGGGAAATGTTCCCAAGCATTCTCACCATCAAGAATTAAGGCGATCATTTTGTTTGGAAAATCTGTAACTGATCCAATGTGCTCCATATTGTGGAGGAGGTACTCGGCGGCCTGTTGGGGACTGTTTTTGGATGCGACAAACCCGATAAAGTCGGAGAGGGGACGTTCGCGGAAAATAGCATTCACCTTGCTATCACCGTAGGATGCGCTCCATCCTTGGAATAGCTCCAAATGGTCGGGTTTATGACCTCTCCAGGCGGGGTCGTTCTCTAAGCTGCTAAAAAGGTTGGCTTCGTCGGTACAGAAATACTCGATACCCACTTCTTTCATGAGAGGGATTAATTCCGGGGCGATAGAACCCTCGGAGGGCCAGAGCCCTCGGGGTTTCCGGCCAAAGACTCGCTCATGTTGTTCTACCGCCAGACGGAGTTGGCTTTCAGCGTCTTCCGGGTGGGAGAAACGTTTGGGCAAATTGCGTCCTGGCATGCAGCGTTTGGCGAATTGAGTATCGTAGATCAGGGGCAGGATGGGGTGGTAAAATGGGGTGGTGGTCAGTTCAACTTGGCCTTTGGCCTCGAGTTCTGCATACTTTCTCAAGACCAGCTGCATGATTTCGAGGTGGATGTCTAGAACTTCGTTTTTTTCGTCTTCTGTAAAATCCCGGCCCTTTTTCTTGAGAGTGGTTAGACGTGGAAAATAATGTTCTGCCCGGTAGCCGCACCAACCTAGGTTATACCAGACTTGCAAATCCAAGAAGTCCTGATTACTCCATTCTTTGGCAATTTGCCGAGCATTCTCCGGGCTCATGGAAAAGCCGCGTTTTGTGAGGAGTTCATTATAGCGAGGGAACGGGCGGATAAGATTATCCCAGTTTATCTTAAAGAAATTATCCAGTAAGATGGCTTTTTCATCCAAAGTTAATTCTCCGGAGGGCTTCCGGGACCATTCCAGCCAAAGATCTTTAACTTCTCCAGATGTAATCTCGACAATTTGTTTTACCAAGACAGGGGTCAGGTTGAAATTCATCCGACAGGCAGGGTAATCCTCCAAGAGGGTGATCATATCGAAGTATCCCTTGACTGAGTGGAGGCGTACCCAAGGCATCATGGCTGTTTTTGTCAGGGGATTGACATAATCAGGCTGGTGCATGTGCCAGAGGATAAAAACATTAAGCATAAATAAATTCCCTTAGGTGTTTAACTGGATAAATCAAAAGAATTAGCAGTTTTCACGCCGAGAACAAGAAAATGAATATCTTATTATTTGCCGAAATTCAGATAGGTATATTCCTGTAACCCACGCTCATAATCATCCAAAAGCTTCATCCCCTCAGAGGGGATCATTTTATTTTGCTTAATAGCCGCATCCACTTGGTTTTTTACGGAACGAGAAAGCTCCACCTCACTATATTGTGTAAGGGCCAGGACTTCGGCGATGGTATTGCCACGGATGATATCTTCTACATAGTAACCACAGGGTTCATCAGGTTCCAGGAATACGTGGAGTTCGTTGACACGACCAAAAAGATTATGCAGGTCTCCCATGATATCCTGGTAGGCACCCATGAGGAAAAAGCCTATATAATAGGGTTCGTTGGGTTTTACTTCATGGAGTGGCAAGGTTTCGCGTGATTCTTTTAGTCCGATGAATTTCTTAATCTTACCGTCCGAGTCGCAGGTAATGTCGACTATACTTGATTGGCGGTCAGGTTCTATATTCAGTTTATGGATCGGCATGATTGGAAAAAGTTGCCCCACAGCCCAATGATCTAGAAGAGACTGGAAAATGGAGAAGTTACACATGAGCTGATCACTCAGTTGGGTCTCTAAATCGCTGATTTCTTCTGGTACATAAGACTCATGCTTAGCCTTTGCATAGATTTCACGGCAAATTTCCCAGTAAAGATTTTCAATTTTGGCTTTAAGTTTGAGATCGGCCATGCCTAAGTCGAAAAGGTCTTGGACATCATCCTTGATCTCCTTGGCATCGTGGAAGAGTTCCATGTAGTTTTTTGGTAAACCTTTGTTGGAAACACTTTCCTTGATGCTCTTGAGTTCATGGACCAATTTATGATCCTTTTCGATGTAATCAGGGGCCGTGTCAGGGTCGGCTTTTTCAATGCTGCCAAAGACATTCACGATCAGAACTGAATGGTGGGCGACGAGTGCCCGTCCACTTTCGCTGACAATATTCGGATGAGGCACCTTTTCCGCATCACAAATCTCTTGAACATTAAAAATAATGTCGCGGGTATATTCTTTTAATGAGTAATTGATCGAGCTTTCGTAGGATGAGCCACTACCATCATAATCCACACCCAGTCCGCCTCCCACATCGATATATTCAAGGGGATAACCCATTTGGTGGAGCTTTGAATAATAACGGGCGGCTTCGCGTGTCGCCTTTTTAATCGTCAGAATATCGGGAACCTGGGAGCCGATATGGAAATGGAGGAGCTTAAAGCAATGATTTAATTTGCGGCGCTTGAGCATTTCACAAGCCTCAAGGAGTTCCGGGGTCGAAAGACCGAATTTCGCATGTTCCCCGCCTGAGGTGGCCCATTTACCCGCCCCTTTGGCTTGGAGACGGACGCGGATCCCGATCCAAGGCTCGACATTCATTTCTTTGGCGACTTGCAGGATGAGTTTGAGTTCTTCAAGTTTCTCTACAATGAGGATGACTTTTTTGCCTAGTTTCCTGCCGGTCAAGGCGGTGCGAATAAAAATGGGGTCTTTGTACCCGTTACAGACAATCAGACTTTCCGGATTCTTATGCATGGCTAAACCCGCAAACATCTCGGGTTTACTCCCCACTTCGACTCCGAAATTATAGGGTTCACCAGCATCGAGGATTTCTTCGACTACTTCGCGGAGTTGATTGACTTTAATGGGGAAAACACCGGTATAGAGGCCTTTATATTGGTAATGGCTAATGGCCTCCCTGAAGGCTCCATTGATTTGGTCAACGCGGTGTCGGAGGATATCCTGAAAACGGACAAGTAGAGGAAATCCTAACCCACGTTTTTTTGCTTCAGCAACAAGCTCCATAATATCGATTGAAGCCCCATTTTCTTGGAGTGGGGTGACCTCGATATTTCCTTTTTCATTGATGCCAAAGTATTGGTTGCCCCAACGGTCAACATGATAAGTTTCAATGGAGTCTTTAACCGACCATTTTGATGGGCCGGTTCCTTGTGGATTTTCTTCAGTGGCTTTGCTCATTATTTTTTGTCTGTGAAAGAATCTATAAGACAGGGGCGCAGAAATTCAACTACACATTCATAAAAAAAATCATTTTTCATTTTTGTCACAATTTACGGAGCCTGTTTCCGTTTTAGATATTTGGAGGATATTCAGCTTTATCGAGGTGAATTACTTTTGGAAAAGCTCTTGCTCCTTGCCCTTGTGATCGTTTAAAATCAGGGCAGTGAAGAAAGATGTCATCGAAATAAGGGTCAAAAAGCTATATCAGGTTCCCCAAGGGTTTGCTGTTTTTGTTGGCAATGATAATAAAACTTTTATTATTTATGTTGACGGGGGTGTAGGGAGTGCCATCGATATGTTTTTACAGCATATTCCCAAGGAAAGGCCCCTGACCCATGACCTTTTAATCAATATTATGCAAGGACTAGGGGCAGTTTTAGATAGGGTTTTGATTAATTCGATTAAGGGAAATACATTTTATGCTAGGCTATTCATAAAATGTGAGAATGAATTGGGCAAAAAACTCATTGAAATCGACTGTCGTCCAAGTGATGCACTCGCATTGGCCGTTTATTATAAAACAAAGATATTTTGCGGCAAGGATGTGTTGGATTCCGTAGAAGATGTCAGTCACATTCTCCAGAAAATTGAATCACAATCCCTTGATGACATTGATTTCAGCGGGGAAGAGGGTTAAGCGAAAATGATGAGCCTGTCGGAATAAAGTGAAAAACCCGAACAAACAATATTTGAATAGTGCGTCAATCGATCTTCTTGTCGGCTGCGGCTTATGGACCCTGCCACTCTTTGCACTTACTTATCTGTTAAATTTACAATCATTGATCGGTGTAGGATTCTTCTTTTATTTTTTAGGAAACTTCTCGAATAACCCACACTACATGGCCACTATCTACCGGGCTTATGGGAGAAGGGAGAACTTCGAGAAATACCGTTTTTTTACTATCTACATAACGATGATTGTCTTGATGACAATTATTGTTGCCCATGGTTTCCCCCTATTTTTCCCCTTGGTTTGGACTATTTATCTTATCTGGAGTCCGTGGCATTATACAGGCCAGAATTACGGTATAGCCATGATGTTTGTCCGTAGGGGAGGCATAAATCCTGACCCCAAAGAGCGCAATTTGCTCCATTATTCATTCATCGCCTCCTATATCTGTTGGTTGGTTGATATGCAAAGTAGCGGAATGGTGGATCCCTATGTTTTGAACTTAGGCATTCCTCAAGATGTAGCCGTGCCTTTACGGAGCATTTTATTGGTTATTTTCCTTGTGTGTGGAGTCTGGTCTTTGGTTTCCATGTCGAGAAATGGTGAAGCGCGCAAGTTGCTTCCGGCTACAGTTTTACTCATGACCCAGTTTTTATGGTTTTTAGCACCTGGAATTATCAAATTTATGACAGGCGGTAATCTTACGCCGACTACCTATGCTGGGGGAGTGTTGGCTTTCATGCATTGCACACAATACCTTTGGATCACGAGTTATTATACAAAAAAGGAGATGGTTGTTACTCAGGGAAAGGATCAGAGGGGATGGAGTCCGTGGCGTTATTATGCGATCCTATTTATTGGAGGGGCCGCTTTATTCCTGCCCGGCCCGTGGTTAGTGAGTTATGTTTTTAATTTTGATTACATGAAAAGTTATCTCATTTTCTTTTCCTTGGTAAATCTTCACCATTTTATCCTTGATGGGGCAGTGTGGAAGTTACGTGACAAGCGAGTGGGTAAATTACTTTTGGATACGCCGGAAAAATCCACTCAAGGTATATCGCCGTTAGATAATGGGCGTCAGAAGTCTCTCATCCTCTGGAAAGTTACTGGAGCTTTTGTGGGGTTATTTCTCACACTTTTAGTTGCGGCAGACCTTCTGCAATATTACATGACCCAATCAGATTCTACAGAGAAACAACTAAGCTTGGCTGGAAAAATCAATCCAAATGATTCCCGTGTGTATTCCGCCCAGGCCATGAAGTTTCTTGATCAAGGAAATGCGCTTGAAGCGAGTAAACAAATACGTATTGCACTAGCACTGGATTCCTACGGGGCAAAATCAGATCAAATATTAGGAAACTCCCTGATGGCCTCATCTAAGCTGGAAGAGGCATTTATTCTTTATAGTGATATGGAGAAAAAATATCCACAATGGCGTGAGGTAAGCGGTAGTCTAGGAATAGTGGCACTACAAACAGGACACTATGATATTGCCGCAGATCGCCTGGGGAAGATCTATTTGCGTAACCCCAAGGATATGGGGATTATTTTACCCCTGTCTATTGCACTTCAAATGAATGGGGAATATGAAAGAGCTATACCCCTATTAGAAAAATATATTGCGGTGATGAGTCAACAAAACGGGCATGCTGTAAATGTACGAGATCATATCCAAGCAGCTATTTCGTTGGCAGATGCGTATTGGCATGTAGGCAGGCTTCAGGATGCCGTTTACTGGATGGAATTAGCACACGCGGGTGCACGAGAGTATCGTCTGCAGGATATGGAAATGACAGCAGGAAAATATCTCGACGAAATGAAAAATTCATCTGGTCCTCGACGTTGATTTCAAATTCAACAACGGACAATTAAAGGTAATTTGCTGCCTTATTCCTTAAAAGGTCCAAGAAACGGTTTGCACATGGGGGGAGGGAGCCCTTCCAAAAGGCGGCAATGGGTAATTTGGGGAAATCCTTGAGGACAATTTCAATGAGTCCTTTGGGCGGTTTAAAGTCAGGCCGTTTGACTGATAATCCCCAGCCGAGTCCCTGATTGGCATACGCCTCAACTAATTCGATTGAACCCGCTTCAATTGTTACTGGCCAAGAGTAGCCCAAAGATTCCAGATGGCTTTGGAAGAGGGAAGTGAGTTTTTCATGGTCAGGGAGGGAAATAAGCGGAGGGGCGGCCAGTTTGATTGCTTTAAAAAGATCCTTTTCATTTTTGATATATGACAGATTAGAGGGGATGAGAGCAATCATGGGGAGACGGATAATTTCAAGACTTTGAATACGGGGGGGGAGGTGTTGCTCGAGTACTGTTATCGCCAGATCAGCATCTCCTCTATCCAGTATATCGATTGAACCAGATTGATTCCTGTCAAAAATCCTCAAGACTACATCCGGCATTTCCTTCTTCAGTTGTTTAAAAAGATCAGGAAGGTATATTTTTAAGAATTCACTGACACCGGTTATACGGAGTTGGGGTTTCAGGTTATTGAAGATTAATTCATTAATATCTTTTATCCCTGAAAAAAACGGATTGATAAAATCATAAATACGTTTTCCAGCTGCCGTCATAGAAAATGGTTTTCTTTCAAAGAGTTTTACTCCCAGTGATTTTTCTAAGGAGATCAATTGAGCACTGACAGCCGGTTGCTGGATACCATAAGGAATATGACGGCAAGCTTTGACGATTCCCCCGTGTCTGGCTACATAGTAGAAGAGTTCAAGATGGTGAGTATTGACCATGGGAGATATATAGCATTATATAAATCGATACATAAATAAATATTATCGATTATTTTAATTGATAAAAATATGTACGCTTTTTCATATGGATAAATCTATTGATCAAGGTTCCACTTCACTTTGGCGAATATTATTCGCCCAAGCTCAAGTGGTTTTTAATGATAATGCGGCCAAACTTGCTTTGGTTGGAGTCATACAGGTTCTTCTGGCTTCCGATACTCAAAAGGCGGCAATTTGGGTCGGGGTCATTGCCGTGTTGTTGGTTTTACCATTTGTCCTCTTTTCTCCACTCTGTGGGTGGATGGCGGATCGTTTTTCTAAGCGTGATATTATGCTGCGTTTATTATTTTTTCAGGTCTTTGTGATGGGCTTGATGATAATGAGTTTACTCATTCAAAATCTTTATCTTGCCGCTTTTTCCTTTTTCCTCTTAGCCGTGCAGGCGACGATTTTTTCTCCCGCAAAACAAGGCATACTCAAAGAAATTGTCGGTTCCAAAGGATTAAGTATGGCCGTGGGGTGGATGGAATTATTGACCATGTGTGCAATTTTATTAGGAAGCTTTGCAGGGGGATGGGTTTTCGACCGGTTTCTCGGGCAGGGACACTCCACTTGGGGTGCAGCATTATGGGTGATCATGATTCTCTCTATTTTGTGTATTCTGACCATTGCTATTTTCCAGCCTGTGGTTAAAACCCCGTCCCAGATGAATGAATCCTTCGAGTGGAGGATCACCTACAGTCACTTTTATGCATTAAAGCATTTATGGCAAAATAAGGCATTGAGTCTGGCATCCTTGGGAATTGCCTATATCTACTCCTTAGGAGGGGTTTTTTATTTAGTTATTTTGCAGGCTGGTCGTGAAGTTTTTGCCGGCAAGGCTGGAGCTACTAGCCAAAGTGGGCTGAATCTCTTAGTACTTGGACTTGGTGTTGCTTTGGGTGCAATTTGCGCAGCATTATGGGGAAAAAGGCGACTGGAGATGGGGGTGATTGCAATTGGCGGATTAACCATGCCTCTATTCCTTTTTTTGTTGGGATTCTTACCCGTAACTACAAGTATATTTAACTGCGTATTATTTTTGGTGGGTGTATCTACAGGGCTATTCATCGTACCGTTGAATGTATTCCTGCAGGATAATGCCCCCGAAGTGGAAAGAGGCCGGATTTTAGCAGCCACGAATTTGATGACTAATCTGGGAGGCGTCTTCTCTGTGGGGGTCTACCTCTACATGTCGAATGTTTTAAAGCTTTCTTCCGGTACCCAATTTCTTATTCTCACATTCCCCACATTAGTTGTGGCACTCATTGTCCTCAGGTTACTGCCTGAAAGTTTAACCCGTGTGATAACTGTTTCAGTATTAAGCCTCTTTTATAAAGTCCATGTACAGGGAGAAGATAAAGTGCCGAAGAACGGGGGAGTATTATTGGTATGTAATCATGTGAGTTATGTGGATGCCTTTATTCTCCAGCTCGGGTGTCCCCGGATAATCAGGTTTATCTCCTATGAATCATTTTTTAAGATTCCTGTACTTGGATTTTTCCTCCGACTGTTTAAGACAATTTCTATTTCATCAAAACATGCAAAAGAGGCCATTCGTGTATCATCTGAACGCCTCAAAGGGGGCGAAGTAGTCTGCATTTTTCCTGAAGGGGAATTAACCCGCACAGGGAAAATGCAGGGTTTTAAAAGAGGGTTTGAACTCATCGCCAGACGAGCGGGAGTGCCTGTAGTCCCTGTCCATCTCGATTCCGTGTGGGGTTCGATTTTCTCATTCAGGGGCGGGCGTTTTTTCTCTAAGCTGCCCGTAAGAATCCCGTGGACTGTGACCGTATCCTTTGGGGAACCAATTTCGCCTACAGAAGCTGATCCTGTCGTCGTGAGGCAAAGAATTATGGATTTGGGGGAGGAGGCTTTTTCTTCACGGCCAGAATTGAAAGGGAATATCGGTTATGAGGCAATGAATTGCCTGAAGAGAAACCCTTTTAGGTGTATTATTGTTGATCGGACAGTTGAACGACAAGAGATGAACCGCATCACACTCTTATCAGCTTCATTAACATTGGCAAGTTACCTCAAGAAGAATATTCCTGATAAAAGGATTGGCATTATTTTACCCCCGGGTATAGGCGGGAGTATTGTAAATCTGGGTGTAGTGTTGGCGGGAAAAGTCCCTGTTAATTTAAATGTTACAGCTGGGATGCCATCTGCTAAGGCATGTTTAAAAAGGGGAGACATACGAACAATCCTTTCTGCTGAAATAGTTCAGAGAAAGTTCCCTGATTATCCATGGACGGAGAATACGATTGATTTTGGAAAGTTGATTAAGGGCATTCCTAAAAGCCATCTTTTAATCAATTCTCTCTTGGGTTTCATCTTGCCCGCCCGCCTACTGGCATGGGTAAAAGGAATATCAACTCAGGGGGGGAATGAAGAAGCGATTCTACTTTTTACCAGTGGTAGCTCAGGGGAACCCAAAGGGGTAGTGATCTCCCACAGCAATTTGCTCGGAAATATAGGCCAGATTAACAGTGTGGAACTGATCCAGCCTTCTGATTCAATTTTAGGATCCTTACCGCTTTTTCATAGTTTTGGGCTGAATGTCACACTCTGGTATGTGTTTCTGAGGGGGTGTAAGGTTGTTACTGTTCCATCTCCCCTAGAAGCGCGTAAGATTGCTGATGCTGTTCGGGAAGAAAAAGTCACAGTCATGTTGAGTACGGCGACTTTTATCCGTAGTTATATGCGCAAACTGGAGACTGGAGATTTTGTATCTTTGAGGTTTGTGATTGCAGGAGCTGAAAAAATGCCCCTTGAATTGTATCATTCGTTTAAAGAAAAGTTTGGCATTGAAATCCTTGAAGGTTATGGGCTGACGGAAACTTCTCCAGTCAGTAATGTAAACTTGCCTGACCCAGTCATGGGGCTCGGGGAAAATCTTAATCAAGTCGGACATCGTCTCGGGTCAGTAGGACGTTTATTACCCGGACAGACGGCCCGGATTATTAACCCTGAAACCTTCGAGGAAATGCCCCTGACATCCACCGGCATTTTAAAATTAAAAGGTCCCAATATTTTTAAAGAATATCTTGGGGAACCTGAGCGAACGGATTTAGTGCTCCAAGAGGGCTGGTTTTCGACCGGGGATATCGCCCGTTTTGATGAAGATGGATTCATGTATATAGAAGGGCGTTTATCTCGGTTTAGCAAGATAGGCGGGGAAATGGTGCCTCATGGGACCATTGAAAGTAAGATAGTTGAAGCTTTAAAGATAGACCAATTTGATGGTGTCAAAGTAGTGATTGTGGGTGTTCCTGATGAGTTTAAAGGTGAGACATTAGTACTTGTAACATCTGTTGATATAAATAGGGATGAGCTTAAGAAAGCCTTATCAGAAGCGGGATTGCCCAATCTATGGATTCCTAAAGTCATCAAAAAGGTAGATGTTATTCCCATATTACCAACCGGAAAATTAGATTTGGCCGGTTGTAAGAAAATCGGAGAGTCTGAGTATAAAAAATATTAGCCACCAAAAACTCTTTTGATGTTTGACTGCATATTTAAGAGTATTGGAACAGATTAGAGTGATTTTGAGGGTGGGGTATTATTCAATAATTTCAGGATTCGTTCTTTCCCATGGGGGAGTCTTCGCCCTGAGAGTGGAATGATGAATAATCCAGTAGGCGGTAGCCACAAGGACACCTCCTATTAATGTCGCGATGAACCATAACCATGGGCCGCCAAAAAAGACGCCTGCATTTCTTAAGCGCAATTCATCCGCATCTTTGAGTACGCCAAGGGCAAAAAGGAGATGAACAAGGGCGATGGCCAGTACAGAGATGAGATATATCAGAATTAAGAAACTTCCCGGGATAAGATTAGAAAAATTAAAATTCATAATAAAGATTACCCGCGAGGTTGATAGAAGGGAATAAAAAAAGCGGCTAGGAATTTCTTCCGAGCCGCTTGAAATACTATTTTTGAGGAATTAACCACCAACTTCAGCGCGTGCATCAGATGCTAAGGCTGTTGACAGGTATCTTTCCCCGGTGGAACAACCGATTGTGACAATCAATTTCCCTTTATTTTCAGGGCGTTTTGCGACCTCAATAGCCGCGACGACATTGGCTCCAGTGGAAATACCAACCAAGAGACCTTCTTCTTTAGCCAAACGGCGGGCCATCGCAAAGGCATCGTCATTCGTTACCGTGATCACTTCATCAATGATATCCATATGTAGATTATCAGGAACAAAGCCTGCTCCCGTCCCTTGAATCTTGTGAGGGCCGGGTTTAACGGGTTCGCCATTCCTTGTCTGGGTAATAACAGGAGAGTCTTTGGGTTCAACAGCAATGGCTTTAAATTCTGGTTTCCGAGCTTTAATAACCTCAGAAATCCCGGTAATAGTACCACCAGTACCGACTGCCGAAACAAGAATGTCGATCTTTCCGTCGGTATCTTTCCAGATTTCTTCTGCAGTCGTTTTCTGATGGATATCAGGGTTTGCTGGATTTTTGAATTGTTGAGGGATCCAAGAGTTAGGATTTTCCTTGTGGAGGGCTTCAGCTTTGGCAATGGCACCTTTCATGCCTTCGGCGGCAGGAGTGAGGACAAGCTTGGCTCCCAGCATTGCCAAAAGTATCCGGCGCTCTATGGACATCGTTTCAGGCATGGTGAGGATAATTTTATAACCTTTTGCAGCAGCAACAAAGGCTAGGGCGATCCCTGTATTACCAGAAGTGGGCTCGATAATAAGTGTATCCTTCGTCAAGATACCTTTCTTTTCAGCGTCATCGATCATTGCAGCTCCGATACGGTCTTTGACACTTCCTAGCGGGTTAAAGAATTCGGCTTTAACTGCGACTGTAGCCTCTAAACCTTCTGTAACACGGTTTAATCTGATAAGGGGAGTATGTCCGATAGTTTCAATAACATTATTATAGATTGGCATAGTTTATTTACTTAAAGGTTGATTGATTATGGGAAACATAGTTTAAATCCCCGATAACAACAAACAAAGCTTTTAAAATAGATGAATAAACAATACTCAGTTGATAGGAATTTACGCCCCACCAAAGCTGTTATTCTTGCTGCCGGAAAAGGCACGAGGATGGGAGCGCTTACTAAAGACCTGCCTAAACCGATGGTTGAGGTGAATGGAAAACCTGTCTTACTTCACATTATTGAAGGATTAAGGGATGCAGGTATTAAAGATATCTTTATCATTACCGGATACTGTGCCGAGGTAATTGAGGATTATTTTCAAACTGGTGAGAGAATAGGCGTTTCAATTTCATACGGCAGGCAAATGATTCAGGATGGGACAGGTAAAGCGCCTGAAATCGCTAAGGAATGGGTCGGGAATGATAATTTTCTTATGACTTATGGGGATATATTGATTTCCCGTGAAAATTATTCAGGAATGCTGGATGGCTTTGCAAATAGCACCGAAAGAATAGAATCATTGATATCAGTAAAAAAGGGAGAGGATGTGAAAAAGGGTGCCGTCGTGATTTTTAACGATAAATTTTTAATGACTGATCTGGTTGAAAAGCCTAATGACCAACAACTGGCGGAATTAGAGGCGGCTGGAAAACTAGGAGACGGAAAGCCGATTTGGTACAACGCTGGTGTGTATTTATTTACCCCCCAAATTTTTATTCACACAGCGAGTATCGAGAAATCACCCCGCGGTGAATATGAGTTGCCT
This sequence comes from Verrucomicrobiota bacterium, assembly GCA_034440155.1. NCBI lineage: Bacteria > Pseudomonadati > Verrucomicrobiota > Verrucomicrobiota bacterium. The sequence goes on from JAWXBN010000011.1 coordinate 20,519, forward strand.
GATGCAATACGGGCGTTTATCAGCAATGGCCAGAATGTTTTAGGTTACGAGATGCAAGGGCAGTGGGTGGATGTCCGTGACCCCAGCGTTTTAGAAGAGGTTCAAGGAATTAAACTATAGAAATCGGGCTTATTGGTAATAATTTTGTCGTAAAAATAAAAAGAGCTTGCAGATTTTTCGAAAAAGTCTCATTGTTCAAAAAGGTTAAGCGGGTGTAACTCAGTTGGTAGAGTGCAACCTTGCCAAGGTTGATGTCGAGGGTTCGAATCCCTTCACCCGCTCCAATAATCGTTTGACTCCCATGCGAGTTTCATCTTCACATAGCTTCTACTTTCTTATTTTTTTAACTCAGGAAAAGGAATAAATATTATGCAAAAAGACCATTCGTTCGTAATACATGTCACAGGACGTCATGTTGATATCACTCCGGCACTTAAAGAATATGCCCAAAAGAAGGTAGAGCATTTATCCCCAAATTATCCTCGTATTCAAAGTGCCCACGTTATCCTAGCGATTGAAAAACACCGCCAAAAAGCCGAATTTGTATTGAACTGCAATAACCATATCGTCATTGAAGCCCATGAGACGACGGATGACATGTACGCATCCATAGATTTGGCAATCAATAAAGTCCTTCAACAAATGAGGAAACATAAGACGAAATTGCTCAAAAGTCATCGCCCCCGTAAATTTGAGCCTACTGAGATTAATATGCCCATTTATCGGGCTGATTTTCATCCGATCACTGATGAAGAAGAACTAATTAAACCACGGGAGATTCATTCCGAGAAGGTCATGATCAGGCCTCTTTCTCTCAATGAAGCTATTTTAGAAATGTCTATTAATGAAAAACAATTCCTTGTATTTTTTAATACGGATACGGAAATTGTAAATATAGTGTATCGGAGACAGGATGGGGATTTTGCTGTGATTATTCCGACAAAGAAATGATCTGCTGATTATGCCAAAGCAAGTAGAATATATAACTGTTGATGATTTTTACCGTAGCTATGCGGAATCTCTGGGGATTGAGCTCGTGAGTGGAGAGGGCGGGTTATTCCGGCGAATTAAAGAGGCTACAGTGAATCGCCCTGGCCTGGCTCTTGCAGGGTTTTTCCGCTATTTTGCGGATAAACGAATTCAAGTTATCGGTAGTGCTGAGTCCACCTACTTGAAATCTTTATCTGCGAGTGAACAAGTCAAAAGAATCAGATCTTTATTTAATCGTAAAATTCCATGTCTCATTTTTGCCCGTAATCTCCTGCCGAGTAAGGAAATTATAAAACTATCAAATGAAGAGAATTTTTCGTTATTCAGGTCGACCCAGGTGACCATGCAATTGATTAACAAGGCAACATTGGTGCTTGAAGAGCATTTTGCGCCCCAGACCAGTGAATTTGCCAGTATGATCGATATTGCAGGGATAGGAGTATTGATTAGGGGGAAAAGTGGAATCGGAAAGAGTGAATGTGTTTTAGCCCTGATTGAACGTGGCTATTCTTTTGTAGCTGATGATGTTACCTATATTAGATTAAGGGAGAGAAAAGACCTGATCGCTACCTCGCCTGATATCACACGGAATCATATTGAGGTTAGGGGGATAGGGATTATCAATGTCGCCTCGGTTTTTGGGGTGCAGAGTATTACAATCGATAAAAAGGTTGAACTCGTTGTTACTTTAATCGAGTGGGATGAAGCTCAAAACGTGGATAGAACAGGTTTGGATACATCCTATTACGAAATTTTAGGACAGAAAGTCAGGCATGTCGAAATACCTGTCCGCCCAGGACGAGACATAGCGAGATTGGTTGAAGTAGCGGCGTTGGATTCAAAGTTAAAGTCATTCGGCTTGGATTCAGCAAAAGATTTTAATAAACGCTTGATTGAAAGAATGAATTCAAGTAAATAATCTATTATGTCCAAGACGGTTGAAAAACAAGATAATGAAATTACAAAAGAACTTACCATTCTCAACCGTATGGGATTACACGCACGACCGGCAGCCATGTTTGTAAAGACTTCTAATAGCCATAAATGTGAAGTTTGGGTGGAGAAAGATGGTGAGCAGGTAAATGGCAAAAGTATTATGGGACTGATGATGTTGGCGGCTGGTTACGGTTCGAAACTTCGTGTGACTGCCCGTGGGAATGATGCAGATGAGGCAATTCGTGATTTAGAGTCTCTTTTACTCCGTAAATTTGGCGAAGAATAGCTCGTTTTCACTTCCTTATTTAATCATAAACGTATTTTTTTTGATAATCTCAATTTTTTCTATTGAGAGTCACATTAAAAGACTCTAATAGTCTATTCATCCCTATGTCAGATGAGCAAAATCAAATACAATCAGAGCAACGTTTTCAGGGAATAGGTGTCTCACCTGGAATTGTTCACGGGAAAGTAATCGTTTTCGGACGTTATACCCAAAGGGTCAGGAGAAGGACAATTACACCGGAAGAAATTGATGGTGAAATCGCTAAACTTGAGCAGTCATTGATCAAGACGCGTGGAGAAATAACAGCCATCCAATCACAAATTGCCGCTTCGATTGGAGATAAAGATGCCAGTATTTTTGATGCCCATTTACTCGTTGTTGAGGATAGTTCGCTCATTGTACAAGCGATTAAAGACATGCAATCTACCATGTACTGTGTTGAGTATTGTTATAGCCGTGTGGCAAAGAGGTATATCAAATCGCTTCAACAGATTGATGATGATTACATTAGGGAGCGGGTCTCAGACATAGAAGATGTTACCCGGCGTGTATTAAGGAATTTATTAGGTCTTGAGCACAGGAATCTTAATGCCCTGACAGAGCCTCGAATCATTGTCGCATACGATCTTTCCCCCTCAGACACCGCCACATTGGACAGGAATAATGTCAAAGGTTTTGCCACAGATATCGGGAGCCGGACTTCTCATACGGCGATTATGGCTAGGTCATTAAATATACCGGCTGTGGTTGGACTGCACGACATCAGTGAGATTATTGAAAATGATCAATATATACTTATTGATGGTTATAAAGGGGTATTAATCATAAACCCGTCAGAAAGCACCCTTTGGGAATACGGCCAGATTGAATCCAAGAAACAAACAATTGAAGATCAACTGGATGAAGTTCGCTTTGTCGAGCCTATTACCATTGATGGGAAAAGAATTCATCTGGCAGGCAATATTGAGTTACCCGATGATGTGGGACATGTGGTGGAAAACGGGGCGGAGGGCATTGGTCTTTACCGTACAGAGTTTTTCTTTATTAACCGAGACGAGTTACCGACAGAGGATGAACAATTTGAGGCTTATGTCCAGGTTGCCCGTACAATCAAACCCCATTCAGTTATTATCCGTACATTGGATATTGGTGGGGATAAGTTCCTTTCGCACTTGCAGATTCCCCAAGAGATGAATCCATTTTTGGGTTGGCGTGCAATTCGTTTTTGTCTGGGGAGGAAAGATGTATTTAAAACACAATTAAGGGCTATCCTCAGGGCGAGTAACGAAGGCAATGTCAAAATCATGTATCCCATGATTTCTGGAGTCAAAGAAGTCATACAAGCAAATGCCCTCTTAGATGAAACGATGCAGGAGCTCAGACAGGAAGGACAATCATTTGATGAAAATATACAAGTGGGAGCCATGATTGAAGTCCCTTCCGCAGCATTAACGGCAGAACGAATTGCTGATGAGGTTGATTTTTTCAGTATTGGGACAAATGACTTGATTCAGTACTCAATTGCTGTGGACCGGGTGAATGAAAGGATCGCATACCTCTATGAACCTACACACCCTGCGATTCTTAAGTTAATAAAAATCACAACAGAAGCAGCCCATAAGAAGGGGATATGGTGTGGGATTTGCGGGGAAATGGGGGGGGAGATTTATCTGACACCTCTTTTGATCGGATTGGGCATTGATGAGATCAGTACCGGTTCAATCCAAGTACCATTTATTAAACAGGCTATTCGTTCATTTAATTTCAGTGAAGCACAAAAACTTGCTGACGACGTCATGCAAATGGACGACCCTGATGATATTCTGAATTATTGTAAGGAATTCGCCCAAAATCATTATCCTAAGTTATTAGAATAAAGATCACTCAATGAAAATTAATGATGTGATAGATGGATTAATGATCCTTGTTTATTTTTTTCGGTATAGTAGGGATTGGCATTTGGGTAGGACGTAAGGGGAAGTCCCTGGAGGATTATGCCCTTGGTAATAGGTCGATTTCATGGTGGGCGGTATTGGCATCAATTATCGCAGCAGAGAGGACCAGTGCCGCAACCTTTTTAGGCACACCTGCAGAAGGCTTTAAAACAAGGGGTTATTTTTATGCCCAATTGGTTATCGGGACAACCCTGGCACGTATCATCATCGCCTATATATTTATCAAACCATAGGGGACTTCAGACTTTCGTGTGGGATTCTTTATTGTGAATGAAATGCCCGTTGTCATCAGGGGACTTATTATAGCAGGAGTATTTCCGACAATGATGGGATCAACGAGTGCGGCACTTAATGCCCTTACCACAAGTTTCACAAAGGATTGGTATCAACCCTATATCAATCCCAAGGCAACGGATAGACAATCTGTAAGGGCGGCCAGGATATCGACTGCTGTTTTTGGAGCACTCATGATCATTGTGGGGACTGTCGCCGCCTACTTTGTCATTCACAATCCTAAGTTGACGATTATTCCCCTAGCATTAAGTATCTTGGGATACAGTTATGGTTCTATCTTGGGGGTTTTTCTCCTTGCGGTCTTAACGAAAACAAGGGGACTTGATGTGATAAACTTCGTAGCCACGATTCTAGGAATGTTTGCAGTTTTAATATTTGGAAAGGTGAAATTTCCCTTTTTCGGACACGAGATTAACTTTGGTTTTTTCATGCCGGAATGGTTTCCAGCCATTTCATGGGTTTGGTATGTTTTAATCGGGTGTAGTGTCAGATTTTTAATTTCAATCTGTTTCCGAACACCCCAAGAGGTCATAGATAAATTAAAGGAAAAAATCATCAACTGACAGGTTAATCACCAATCAGAATGGCCTGTGCAACTGCATAATCTTTTGCGTGTGTCAAACTGATCAAAGTTTCTTTTACCCCGAGCAATTTGCAGAGTTCCAAGGCTTTTTCCGAGTAAACAACATAAGGTTGTCCAGAAGCTTTTCGTAGGATTTCCATATCTATCCATCCGAGTTTTTCACCGATACCGGTTGCAAAAGCCTTCGAAATAGCCTCCTTTGCCGCAAATCGCACTGCCAGATATGGCTCGAAAAATTTATGTCCCATGCAGTAAGTAAGTTCTTGTTCTCCATAAATCCGGTTTAAAAATCTTTTACCGAATTTTTGGTAAGCAGAAGAAATACGTTCTGTTTCAATCAGATCAAGGCCGATGCCAATAATTCTCATTATAGATGGGTAAAATAGACTTTCATTTCTGATTCAAAGAGATTTCCGATACTGCTTTATTAACAATGGACTGCATGATTTCCTCATTTTTCTCCATCGACATCACAAGGGCAAATTGCGCCCGTGCACGATCTAGGTTTTGGCATTCACGGTGTGTTTTAAAATAAACATCACCTTCAAGATAGTCCGTTAAGAATCGCAATCCAATTTGGAATGTGATGAGTTGTCCGGAAAATACCAGGAGATCGATCTCTTGTTTTTTAAGGAAAGTGATTGCTTCAGAAATATAACCTCGTGTAAGGCCTTGAAACATATCCAAATCTATCACGACTTTATTCAGGTCTTTCTCGTCTTCAGCAGCATGGGATGTCGTCGTCCTGATTTGGTCACCAAAATCATATAATATTGTTCCAGGCATCACGGTATCGAGGTCTGTGACACATATTGCCTTGTCACTATCTTCACAGAAGAGGACATTATTAAATTTTGTATCATTATGGGTAACCCTAGTGGGGATTGAACCGTCAGCTAACTTTGAAGTGATTATTTTTGTCATGGGCTCTTTGCCCAGAACCCAATCGATTTCTTTTCTGCATGTCTTTGCACGGTTGAATGTATCAAGGCTAACTATCTCTTGGAATTTAGCAAAACGAGTCGGGGTATGATGGAAGTGAGGGATAGTTTCCTTCAAATCATTGACATTCAGGTCTGATAAAAAGTTTTGGAACCGTGCAAAAATACGCCCGGCCTCAGAAGCATCTTCAGGAATTTCAGCATTATCCCTGTTATATGTTCTTTCAATAAAATGCAAACACCTCCAGTAGTTCCCGTCCTCTGAACGATAGAACCAATTTCCCTCCTGTGTAGGTACCATCCTGATACATTCCCTGTAGTCCGACTCTGGTATTAATGAAAGTTTTTTTGTGATATGTTCGGTGACTAGGACCATGTTCTCAACAACTACTTCGGGTTCTTTGAATACAAAATGGTTGATCCTTTGTAGGACGTAACGTTTTATTTTTCGTTTAGGTTTAAATTCAACAAAAAAAGTATCGTTAATGTGACCGCTTCCGCAAAGCTCTGCGCGAGTGAACCTGCCTTCGACCTGAAAGTGGCTGGAAATAGATGAAATATCAAATGAGAGCGTGGACATGAGTATGAATAATTAGTGGTGAGCATAGGAAAGAGGTGTTTATGTGTCAAATTCATTCATATTCCTTGGCAGTTCTTTTGTTTTTGTGAAATATACTCGAATGATAGATGGCGCAATATTGGTAGATAAACCGCAAGGATGGACATCACATGATGTAGTCGCGAAGATCCGTAATTTTTTCCGTCTGGAAAAGGTCGGTCATTGTGGAACTCTTGATCCGATGGCTACAGGCCTTTTGGTCATTGTCGTGGGTAAAGGGACAAAGTTGTCTAACTCCTTAATGTGCGGGGACAAACGGTATAGTGGTGAAATGACACTGGGGGTAACGACAGACAGTTATGATGCAGAGGGGGAGATTTTAGAGACCCGTACGGTAGGTGATATCAATGAAACACAGGTTAAGGAGATTTTCTTATCCATGAAAGGGGATCAATATCAATTGCCCCCTATGGTGTCAGCAAAGAAAATCGGCGGTAAACCCCTTTATAAGCTTGCACGAAAAGGAATTACGGTTGAAAGGGAGCCCCGCCTTATTCATATTTACGACTTTAACTTCCTCACCTTTGAGTTGCCCCGTATTGGGTTTGATTTGAAAGCGACAAAAGGGACTTATGTCAGGACAATCACACATGATATAGGCGAGAAACTCGGCTGCGGAGCGCATTTGAGTATGCTCAGGAGAACAGAAAGTGGCGATTTTAAGGTGCAGGACGCCATTGCCTTGGATGACTTACTCAAATTATCAATTCAAGATTTTGAAAAACGCGTAATTCCTGTTTATCGTATAAAAGTTTAAAACCGAATGAAAATCCTGACCCAGATTGATTCGCTCAAGGAAATACGATATCCACTCTCCTTTGCCGTCGGATACTTTGATGGGGTTCATCTTGGCCATCAAGCGGTTATTCATGAGTCTGTATTACGGGCTCAGACGTCCTTAGGTAAAAGTGTTGTTTTGACTTTCCACCCTCATCCCGCAAAAATCTTAAGACCCCAAGAATGCCCATTGTTACTGACTTCACTCGATCATAAACTTGACCTTATCAAAGACTTGGAGGTCGATTATTTTTTGATGATTGATTTTACGGCGCAATTTGCACGGACCCCACCAGAGGAGTTTATCCGTACATTATTCCATTCCTGTCAAAAACTGCATTCAATCAGCATGGGACACCAATGGGCATTTGGCCATCAGAGGAAAGGAAATATTGAATTGATTCGCAGGTTAGGGGTCGAACTCGGATTTGATGTTAATGAGGTTCCATCTGTTAATGTTCAAAACGAGGTGGTCAGCAGTACTGCCATTAGAAAATATTTGAAGGAGGGTGACCTATTTACGGTGAGTCGTTATCTCGGGCGGCCTTATTCCATTTTAGGGGAAGTAATCGAAGGTGAGAAACTAGGAAGGAAACTGGGGTTTCCCACAGCAAACTTACATATTTCAGTAGAATTACTCCCTCCGAACGGTGTTTATGTTTGTTGGGCCAGAGTATCGGATAAGATTTTGCCGGCTGTAATGAATATAGGGATGAGGCCTACTGTAAGTGAGGGGACCTTAGTACCATTAGTGGAAGTCCATATCCTCGATTTTTCCGAAAATATATACGGGACTAAAATTGAAGTTATATTTAAAAAGTTTTTAAGGTTTGAGAAAAAATTCAATTCCATGGATGAATTAAAAAAACAAATTGTTTGTGACGTTAATGAGGCGCGAAATTTCTTACGGTTGGAAACAACATAGATAAGCCTTTCCCGAAAATAATATGAGTGAGAGTCCTCAAATCAATTCAAATATCAAATTCCTCAATGGACAAATCGCGGGGAAAGAGCTTTTTCAAGGTGAGACTTTCAGGATTGCTTCAGAAGCCTTTTCCCTGCCCGCTGAGCAAATGGCATTTTTAGATATATTGGGAAATGTTATTTATTCTTTTTACAAGGCATGCAACCTGATTTATCGGAGGAGTTGGAAAGAAAATAAATCCCCTTGGGTTTCTCAATACATGGACATGGGGAAACCGGTGTCGATTGTTTCATTGTCTAGGCAGAAGAAATTTAATGGGGATTTACCGAGGGTATTGCGCCCTGACCTGCTTTTAACAGAAGAGGGATTTTCCCTAACGGAGCTTGATTCAGTCCCCGGTGGGATTGGATTAACTGGCTTTTTAAATCAGGTCTATCAGGAGATAGAGGAGGGGATATTAGGTTCTAACGGGAAAATGGTTATCCACTTCATGAGGACACTCCAGGAAATCACAGGCAAAGGGGCTCAAACACAAATTGCTCTTTGCGTGTCGGATGAGTCATACATGTATCGTCCGGAGATGGATTGGATTGCATCTGAAATGGTGAAATTTAATGCTAAGGTCATAGTTGTTTCCCCCTCAGAGTTGGATTATAGGGATGATGCCGTTTTTTGTGGAGACTTCAAAATTGATGTGATTTACCGTTTTTTTGAGCTTTTTGATTTGCCCGATATCCCCCAACAACTTGCACTCCTTGAAGCGGTAGAAAAGCAATTTGTTCATATCACCCCTCCTATTAAGCCTGTATTAGAAGAAAAAATGTGGTTTTCACTTTTTCGGCATCCTGAACTTCAAGACCAGTGGCATCGTGAACTCGGTGACAAAGGGATGAAAATCATGGATTCCTTGATTCCTACCACGACGATTATGGATCCATCACCACTTCCTCCACAGGCATTGCTTTCAGGACTGAAGATTAATCACTGGGATGGACTTAAGGCCTTTTCCCAAAAAGAAAGGGATTGGATTGTCAAAATATCAGGTTTTTCACCGATGGCATGGGGGGCAAAAGGGGTGTATTATGGAAGTGATTTACCTCAGGATGAGTGGAAAAAAGTGATCGATCAGGCTTTATCAAGTTTTCCCCATAATCCGTATATTATTCAAAAATTCTCAGCAACCAAGATTTACGGACAAAATTATATTTCAGGGAGTGACCAAGTCACTCTGATGAAGGGGCGTGTCCGTTTATGCCCCTATTATTTTGTGATTGATAACAAACCGGCACTATCAGGGGCTTTAGCCACCATTTGCCCGTCTGATAAAAAGTTGATTCATGGGATGGATGTAGCAGTTCTTAGCCCCTTGGGGATCAGGCAGAATCTTAATGATTAGGGGACTGCAGTTTCATGACTAATAAGATTCCCCGCTCCAAAACCACGTGTCCGGATAACCCAAGGCATTGAGTCATTAGAGAATTCACCGCTATTACAGGCGGTAATAAAGAGCATAAATGTACCCCCCATATTATCAATGGTGAGGCGGGTGGATGACAGGGGTGTGATTTTTTTCGTTAACTGGCTGGTGAGATTCTTTTGTGCAAAGGGGATCATTACACCCTTCGAGTTTTTTAATGAATAAAGTCCCGACGAGGCGTTAAAAGTGACATTGGGTATCTTGAAACGGAGTTGATCACTATCCTGATTTGGTTCGCCCTGTGCGTAGGGGGTATTTGAGTAGTTAACATAAGCCCACATGGTTGTTTCTTCATCTTCCCACTCCAAATATGTACTCGTGACTGAGCCGTAAGCATAAGAATGATTGACACTAGGACTAAGGACTTCAACGGTGTCCGCCATTATTTTATTGGAGGAAAATATTAGAAAATTTAATAAGATGAATAATTTTAGATGCTTCATCATAACATCTTACTGTGGTTCTTTTGAACATAGCCAGTGAATTTTATGTGACAATCACATACTCAATACGGTTGACAAGATCATGCAGATAATTAAAGTACAACCACTTATATGGATTCGAGTATAATTTTCTGGGCTACCTCCAACCAAGGAGGCATTACTTATGCAGTAGAGCATTCAAATCTTGCCGGTAAAGTCATTTTATTTATCCTGCTTATAGCTTCTATTTATAGTTGGTCGATCATGCTGACAAAGTTTGTTTCTTTGAAAATGGCTAAAAAACAGTCGAAAGATTTTCTCAACGTGTTTCGTGCAGATCGGAAACCATTGCGTATGTATGAGGCAAGGGTGAATTATAAAGAATGTCCTCTCTATGAAATTTACCAAGCTGCGTGCAAGGAGCTTTCTTATTTACTTTTGGGTTCAGATGAACGCGATGAGACTTATAAGGCAAGGATATCAACTGCCGGCAAAATCCGACCCATCGAGATGGAATCTATCCGGGCAGCCATGGATAGGGCTGTCGGTGAAGAAGGTCTGAGGTTGGAGTCACAAATGATTGTATTAGCTTCCGCAGTCAGTGGAGGCCCGTTTCTTGGTTTGTTAGGCACTGTATGGGGGGTTATGGATACATTTACAGGAATTGCCTTGGCCGGTCGTGCTGATCTGCTCGCGATGGCACCGGGTGTTTCAGGAGCACTGATAACAACTGCATTGTCCCTGACTGTCGCTATTCCTGCTATGTTTGGATATAATTACTTGATCACCAGCGTGAGATCTTTGACAGTGGAAATGGAGAATTTTTCTGCAGAATTGGCCGCGCAAATTGAGCGCCACTACGTCAATCACGATCGGAACTTTTGATCCATCCTCAGCCGAAATAGTCTAATAATTTCAGATTAGGGAAATGAATTCTTAATTTTCGCTAATTCGGCTGTAAGCAGTTCGTGTTCTGATTTAAGTTTTTGATAAATTTCTTGTTGGTCATGTATGTTTGTCTTGCCGTCTGAATATTCAAGTTGCTCACAAAGCAGGGAAAATTCTGAAGCCCCGAAATTAATGGCTCCACCGCGGAGGGCATGGGCGTGGGTTAAAATGAGGGATTGGTCATTCCTCTCAATTGCCAGGAATAATTGATTTATTTGCTCGTCGGCATGCTGTAGAAAAAGATCGATTGTTTCGCCTACAAGCCCTTTTTGTCCCTGTTTCTGCATATTCAAAATTTCCTGCCAAAAACTATTATCCAAATCTATCACTTGTTTTTCTGTTTTTTTCAGATGAGAGAAATGTTTTTCGATCATTGTCTGGAGGGTGGCGGCCCGTAGTGGCTTAGTTAAATAATCAGAAAATCCTTCTTTCAGGCATTGCTCTTTGTCTTCTGACCGGGCATTAGCTGTCAGTGCAACGATTTTACAGTTGATTAATAGGTTATTATCAAAAATCATCTTCATGGTTTGTATGCCATCCTGACCAGGCATTTGAATATCCATCAGGATCAAACCATATTTCTTTTTCCTGACAACTTCCAGACATTCAACCCCTGAAGAAACAAGATCGGGTTTATAACCCATCTCGGTAAGGTAAAGACTGATGATTTTCTGATTAACTTCATTGTCTTCAACGACCAATATATCGAGTGGATATTTGAATGAGAAATTACGGTCAATTTCAGATGATTCACACTTTTGGAGGTGCGTGTTTAAACCATGATTACTGAGTACCTCAAAAGGTATATCAAAGATAAATTCAACACCCCCTTCATTTTTATTCATGACAGTGATGCTTCCCCCCATCAATTCAATAAAACGTTTACTGATGACTAAACCCAGTCCGGTTCCCCCAAATTGCCTGGTAATTGAAGAATCAATTTGGCTGAAGGGTTGGAATAGCCTATTCATTTTTTCCTTAGGGATTCCCGGCCCAGTATCGGAAATAGTGAAATGGAATTGATGGATTTCACCACTCTTTTGAATGGACGATAAGAAAAGTTTTACAGAACCACTTTCAGTGAATTTTAATGCGTTCCCGAGTAAATTCATGAGGATTTGTTTAAGTCGGTGCATATCACCGACGATAAACTGGGGGCAGTCTGGGGTGATGGAATAAGTAAAATCGATATTTTTGGATTGGGACTTTGTTTCGAGTAGAAAAAATGTCTCTTTAATACTCTGGATAAGGTTAAAAGGATGGTTTTCAATTTCGATCTTGTTGGCTTCAATTTTTGATACATCTAATATATCATCGATAATTCGTAAGAGTGTTTCAGCACTTGATCGAATAATATTAATTAATGATTTCTGTTCCACGGTTACGGGAGTTCCAAGTAAAAGGTCAGTGACACCAATGACCCCATTCATGGGGGTACGGATTTCATGGCTCATATTTGCGAGGAATTGGGACTTGATTTTTGCTGCTTCAATCGCTGTTTCACGTGCATGGATAATGTCTGTCACATCACTTGTGACGAGAATAACGCCATCGATTCCTGAACCTTTATAGCTGATCGGTGTAATGGCCCAGCGGAGATACTTTTTTGAGCCATTCTTATTGATAAATAATTCTTCAGGATTGGAAAGAGTTTCCCCTTGTAATCCGAGTAGTAGAATCGTGCGGAAACGTTCTGAAAATTCCGTATAGGCACTTTGGAAAGATACCCCATTGAGATTTGGGATGTGAGAGGGGTGGTCATCCAACCATTTCTGGCTAGTCGAGATAAAGGTAAGATTTTGATCGAACATAGCCATAGCCATAGGCGCATCGGAGACAATTTGCCTGAGAAAGCGTCGGTCTTTGGTTAGTTCTGCTTCGGCCCATTTCCTTTCAGTTATATCTTCAACCGTATGTACATACCCTACCTTTTTACCATTGGGCAGCTGAATAATCGATGTTCTAAATTGCGCCCATTTTTGTTTATTTTGTGCATTTTTAAGTCTGAGCTCCCATTGTTTGAGATGAATATTACTGGTGTTGCTAAGAAAAAAGTTTTTTAGACTCTCTCGATCTTCTGGGACAAAGGCATACATCCACCCGAGCAGGTGAGATTGATCCTGAGAGAGACCTGACAATCCGAGCCACTGGTCATTACAATATATGCAATTTCCCTGACTATCAGTCTGGATGATTCCCACGGGTGATGATGTACATAATGAGCGGAAACGTTCTTCATTTTCCTTAAGAATCATCTCTGATTCCCTTTCCCTGCTGATGTCGCGGGATAACCCCATGTATCCGGTCGGTTTGCCTTGGGAGTCACGGAGAATAGAGGCTGAGAGTATGGAGTAAAAAATTTCCCCGCTTTTTTTTCTATTCCTTATTTCCCGAGTCACAATTCCGCGGTCATTAAGGGTTACATTCACCTCTTCGGACTGTTCTATATCATCATAGAGTATACTTACAGGCTTCCCCATAACCTCTTCTTTTGAAAAACCAAACCCTTTTTCAGCAGCGTGGTTGAACTCAGTAATACAACGGTCTAAATCAGCCGAGATAATCATTTCCGATGAACAATCGATGATGCTTTGTGAATACTGTTGGGCTTTTTGGATTTCGGAGAGTGTTTCATCACTTGTTTGTAAATCATGTACAAGAAGGAGGAAAACCGGCTTTGCGGATGTTTTAAGCTTTGCGAGTGTAATACCGAGTCGGACATTTGCTTGCCCCCAAGGACCTGCTGGAAGATTAAAAACGGTAGCCGCAACATCTTGATTTTGGCTTAACTCCTGAAGTTGTGAGACCGTTTGAGCGGGGATAAAAGAGATGAGTGGATTGCCCTGCCTGATTTTTCCTGATGATCTAAGGATGAGTTCGGCCTTTTTATTCCATTTAACTATATCAAAATCTGCATTCAGGATAATTGTCCCGTCATAGAGGGAATTAATCCACTGGCTAAAGTATTGGTGGATCAAGTTCCCTTCTGAGATGGTGTAAGCATTATTTGTTGTTAACTGTTTGCGGGAAAGAAGTTTCCCTAGAATAAATGGTATAGTGAGTGAAAAATAAAAAAAAGGATTGTGGGCTAATTGAGAGAATAAATCATGCCCTGAACCCTTATGCTGGAAGTAAAAAATAAGTATCCCCAAAAATATGATGATAAAACCAGATATTAATCCAGGAATGAAAGATGCAAATAGATCTTTATATTTTTGGGAAATGGTCATAAGTCGAGGAAACTTACAGGTGAGTTTAGCCATGTATTTTCAAATCTGCAAGGCTAGGCACTTTGATTCTTTTTTTTGAAATGGTCAATGGCCACTGCTAAAACGATCACACATCCGATCATGATCTCCTGGATATAACTCGGGAGAGCCATTTGAAATGTACCATTACGTAGGATGACCATCATGAGTGCCCCCACGAGTGCGCCAATGATATTCCCGGATCCCCCTGATAGACTTGCCCCGCCGATAATGACAGCAGCGATAATATCAAGCTCTAGTCCAGCGGCTGTGGTGGGATCCCCCTGTTGCAACCGTGACATTTGCATTAACCCGGCCAAACCAAAGAATGCCCCAGCCATGGCATAAATAAATATTTTTACCTTGGATGTATTAATTCCACAAATACGGGCACAAGACTCATTCGATCCTAGAGCATAGATGTGACGTCCAAAAACCGTTCTGGCCATAATAAAGAGCATTAATCCTCCAAGGATAATTGTAATATAAACACCAGGGGCGACATAAAGAATGCCGAGTGAAGGAATAGATTCACGTAACTTTCCTAATAACGAAACGGAAGTTATTTTTGGGAAAACCTGCATAATATCATTGATCCAAGTCGGGGGAATATAGATCGTCTGATTATTCGCCACCCATTTTGATAATCCCCGGGCAATCCCGAGCATTCCTAATGTCACAATGAAGGGAGTGAGTCGTAAACCAACAATCAAGCCACCATTGATCAAACCGACAAGTATACCCATAAATACTGCTGCTAGAATCGCTGTCAGGGGATTAGCCCCTGATTTCAGGACGGCAGCCGCCACGACACTTGTGAGGGCGATTGTTGATCCCACACTTAAGTCTATTCCCCCACTGACAATGATCATGGTCATTCCGATTGACCCAATCCCCACGATGACACATTGGGTCAAAATAACCTTGAAATTACTTTCAGTAAGAAAGGAATCCCTTGATGTAGGATGAATCGCAAAGATGAGGAATACAAAAAGCAGCCCTAATACGGAGCTGTAAGGGGAGAGTTTTTTAAATGGGTTTTGGAATTTTTCTTTCATAAAATTATGCGAGTGCCTCTTGGATGATCGAGTGAGGAGTCCATTCAGCGATAGTTTTCTTGATGCCCAAGCGCCCACGGTTCATCACGCAAAGGGTGTCGCATATACCAAAAAGATCTGGGAGATATGAGCTCACAATAATAATGGATTTCCCTTCTGCAGCTAATTGCCCGATTAATCTATAGATTTCAACCTTGCTGTTAATATCGATTCCTCTCGTGGGTTCATCTAATAGGTAAACCTGTGCATTTTGCGCTAATAACCGTGCGATTGCGACTTTTTGTTGATTGCCGCCGGATAAGGTAGAGATATATTGATTGATGCCGGGATGTTTGGTTTTCAAAACAGAGACTTTTTCTGAAGCTACCTTCTCAGCTTTCTTAAAGTTTATGAGTCCGTGTCGGGCAAATCTTTTCCAACTGGAAAGCATGGTGTTTTCCTCTATGGACGCATTCAACATTAACCCCTCTTCTTTGCGGTTTTCACTCAAAAATCCAAACCCCCTTTCGACTTGGTCCTGTGGCGTGGGGTGGGGGATTCTTCGTCCAGAATACTCGATTACACCCTCTTTGAGGTAATCCAGTCCAAAGAGCAGTCTCAGTGTTTCTGTTCTGCCAGTGCCGATCAATCCGGCGATCCCTAGTATCTCACCTTCTAAAAGATCAAAGGAAACTGATTGTGGTTTGGATATCCCCGCAATTTTCTCGATATGTATAATTGCTTTTCCATGTTTGTGCACGACGCGAGGATATACTTCATTCACATTCCTACCTACCATCAGGCGAATTAAATCTTGTGTGTTTGTTTTGGAAATAACCCCTTCGGCAACGCTGCTGCCGTCCCTGAGCACCAGATACCGGTCACCGATCTCTAGGCATTCCTCCAGAAAGTGGCTGATGTAAATAACGGAAATGGATTGTTTCCGGATTTTATGGATCAAATGAAAAAGTTTTTTAATCTCGTTTTCTCCCAGACTACTGGTGGGTTCATCAAGAACCAATATTTGGGGGGCTGACAACAGTGCCCTCGCGATTTCAACCATTTGTTTTTGGGCGGGGGATAAGTGATGAACTGGAGTTGATTTGAGGGATTCGTCTAATCCTATTTCCCGGAGTATCCCGAGGGTCTTTTCTTCGACTGTCTTTTTATCAATGATTCCTAATTTGGAAGGTTCTATCCCCAGAAAAAGGTTTTCAGAAACTGTCAAATGCGGTGCCAGACTGAGTTCCTGATAAACCATGGAAATGCCTGAGCAGCGGGAATGGTGGGGGTTCTCAGGTTTAAAATCCGATCCATTCAAAGAAATAACACCACTATCAGCGAGGATAGTCCCACTTAAGATTTTCATGAGGGTACTTTTCCCTGCTCCATTTTCGCCGATCAGACAGAGCACCTCGCCTTGGTGGAGCTTAAAGTCGACTCCATTCAAAGCATTTGTATGGCCAAAGGATTTTGTAATTCCTTTAACTTCCATCAATAGGGGAGAGGAATGAGGGAGAGTCTCGGAAGACATCAGGGGTGATTTTCAGGATTCAAGAGGGATTGAGTCTCGGGAGTATGAAGATTCTGTAGTGTAATGA
This sequence comes from Verrucomicrobiota bacterium, assembly GCA_034440155.1. Taxonomy (NCBI): domain Bacteria; kingdom Pseudomonadati; phylum Verrucomicrobiota; species Verrucomicrobiota bacterium. The sequence goes on from JAWXBN010000011.1 coordinate 37,558, forward strand.
GTCCGACAGATGTATCTATTCTTTTCTGCACAGGATGCCCCCCGATTACCTCAAAAATGGTTTTCACCGCGAGGTATCCCATCTTGTAGGGGTCTTGGACCACTAACCCTTGGATGTCCCCGGCTTTGAGTGCACCAATGAGCAATTCACCGGAATCAAATCCCACATGCTTGATTTTACCCAGGCTTTTTCCCGAATCGCGCAAGGCAAGAATCATTCCCGCTGTCGAAGATTCATTGGGTGTATAAATTCCCTCAATATTTGAAGCATAACGGCTCAGAAGATTTTGAGATGACTGATAAGCGGTTTCCCGGGTGGGGCCAGCATACTGGTCACTGGAAACGATATTAATCCCGGGGAATTGGGATTTAATCGTATCAATAAATCCTTTTTCACGTTGTTCTGTACTGGCAGAACCTACGGCGTAACGGAGAATAATAATCTTTCCTTTGCCTCCGAGCAATTTGCCCAGATATTCCGCAGCAATTTGCCCGCCTTTGTAATTATTTGTAGCTACCGTAGAAACGGGTTTTGTTGAATCGAGATCAGAATCAAATATGACGACAGGAATTCCGGTTTGAATAACTTGTTCAGCAGAAGTCACGAGTGCTTTTGCATCCAAGGGGGCTAGGACCATACCCTGGATTCCTCGACTCAAAAAGCTTTCGACCACTTGGACCTGTTGTTCTCGGTCATCTTCCTTAAGGGGACCTTGCCATATAATTTCGAGTCTCTGCGTGGGACTGCTTAATTCCTCTGAAGCTTTTAATGCACCGGCATGAATTGCCTTCCAGAATTCATGGGTCGTACCTTTAGGGATAACCGCTATTTTTACCGTTTTGGATGTTGATGACTCTTTCCCACTGGAATGATCACTTTTCGCACCACATCCACTCAGGATTATTATTGCAGTGAGTAGCCCACAGATAAATAAGATTTTAATTTTCTTCATATTTTCCCTTTAGGTAATTTAAAATAACGATTCAAATTTAAAATCTCAACTAAAACATGGTCAAAATCATAAGCGATGTGATTTGTCAAAAAATGGCATGAACAGGTTATCAAAAGTTTGGAATACAGCAGATCATGCTCACGGTGGTAACTCTGTTGAGCCTTTTTTCTAAAAAACGGCAAGGTACTGATTATTTCCAGATTCTCGCCACCGGACATTATCCCGGACGTTTTTATATCCAAGCAATTCACTCAACAATCGGGGGATGGTAGTTAAAAGCAATTTGCTATCGGGGGAGTAATCGTTTAGCAGTAGGATCTTATGAAATCATATTTAGAGGAGTTAGAAAACCAGAGTATCTATATTATGAGGGAAGCATGGTTTCATTTCCATGATTCCTTGGTCATGCCCTATTCAATGGGAAAAGACTCCAGTGTTCTTCTGTGGCTCGCAAAAAAAGCTTTTTTCGGGCATGTACCCTTTCCATTGCTCCATATTGATACGAGTTATGAATTTCCGGAGATGTATGAGTTTAGGGAACAAATAGCAAAAACCCATAATTTGAATATCATCGTCAAAAGAAATGAAGATGCTTTATCCCGGAAAGTGGGATACGAACACATTGATCCCGAGACCGGTAAACTTTATTCGTCGGTCAAAGTCACAGAACAGCTGAAGACGTTGGCCCTCAAACAAGCGATAGCCGAAGGCAAATGGCGTGCGATGATTACGGGTGTCCGTAAGGATGAAGACCCCGTCCGTGCAAAGGAACGTTTTTTCTCACCACGTGATGCCGAAAGCACTTGGGATGTAGCGGATCAACCGCCTGAACTCTGGGGGCTCTTTTCGACAGATATTCCTCCTGATGGCCATATGCGTGTACAACCATTGCTCGACTGGACAGAGACAAATATCTGGGAGTATATCAAAGAAAATAACATCCCCATTCCTACCCTTTATTTTTCTCGTGAGGGAAAGAGGTTTCGTTCTTTGGGCTGCCATCCGATTACTCATCCGGTAAAAAGTAATGCCGCGAATATCGATGATATAATTGTAGAACTAAAGGCCACACGAGTGCCTGAGCGTGCCGGTAGGGCTCAAGATCACGAAAAAGAAAATGCGATGGAATCTTTACGTTTAAAAGGGTTCTTCTAGTTTTTTCCGTGGTTACAAAACCCACAAAGCGGGAAATTGGGAGTTGGTGTTTCTTTGATTTTGCCAATTCGTCATTTACCACAATCATCATTACCGTTGTATTCCCTCCTTATTTTACACAAGTAATCGCAAAAGGAGCAAGGGACGCAGATATGATGTTTGCGGCTACTTTTTCGATTTCCCAATGGTTAGTGTTATTAACAGCCCCATTTGTGGGGGTATTAGCCGATATCTATGGAGCCAAAAAAAACCTTCTCTTCATTTCGACGTTTTTTTGTGTTCTAGCTACTTTACTCCTTGGAGTGATGCCAAATGGGTTATATTTGTCTTTATCTCTCTTTATATTAGGTACTGTAGCCTATTCAAGCGGGGAAAATATCGTATCAGGATTTCTTCCGGAATTATCAACAAGAGAGACAATCGGGAGGATCAGTGGTATTTCGTGGGGGATTGGTTATTGCGGAGGTTTATTCTGTTTATTATTGGTTCAATGGGTGATGACATCGGAAATTAATGTCTATGGTTTTACAGGTGTGAAACTGGCATTTATCGCGACCGGCCTCTTTTTTGCACTCAGCTCTCTTCCGACTTTCTTATTTCTCAAGGAAAGGAAAATACCTGAAAAACTTCAAAAAAATGATCATATACTTAATTATACTCTCAGAAAAGTCCGAGGGACTCTCCTAGAAGCTCGGAACAACCCTGTTCTCTGGAAATTTCTCGGGGTATTTTTCCTCTATTCTTGCGGGATATCTACAGTCATTGCTTTTGCGGGGATTTATGCCACTGCGGAGTTTGGTTACACGCAATCCGAATTGATCAAACTCTTCATTGCACTCCAAATCAGTAGCACAATCGGGGCATTTACTTTTGGATTCCTCCAAGACAGGATAGGGACACGGTTAAGTATCCAAAGCAGCCTGATTCTATGGATGATTGCAGTATTAGGAGCTGTTTTATCTCAAGATAAGACGCACTTTTTCATCGTGGCGAATATTGCCGGATTATGTATAGGTGGGAGCCAATGTACTAGCCGTGCTTTTGTCGGGCAAATCGCACCATCTGACAAACCGGCTGAGAGTTTTGGTTATTGGGGGTTATTTTCCCGCCTAGCGGCGGCGACTGGACCACTGGCCTACGGCGCAGTGAGTACAGCCACAGGTTCGGGACGAATAGCCATCCTTTCCACTGGGGTCTTCTTCCTGGCAGGGTGGCTGGGAATGTTTTTTATTCATGCCCCTCCCGTCAAAGCCGAAATAAAAGAATAAATTTTGAGGAATTCTCTTTTCAGGTGGAAAAGATTCTGACAGAGTATTTTTCTTCGTTTTGACCTTCACTTTTGCCGGTGTGGCGAAATGGCAGACGCACAGGACTTAAAATCCTGGGGACTTCAAAATCCGTGCGGGTTCGAGTCCCGCCACCGGCACCATTCTTTTTTTAAATTTAATGTTACGACGACTTCTCGTTAAGTCACCGGAAGCAATTTGCACCACGAAGACCAAGAAAAGATACAAAAGATGGTGGAACGAGTTGGCCAAACTAATTCTGTAGGGCGACGGGCCCCGTTGTCGTCGGGAGCGATTTGCGCGGTGAGACGACCCGCGTACATCCGATGGAGCCATTCAGGCCTTGGTCACCTCCCGGGGCATTTGATCAAAAACGGGGTAGCGGATGCACTTCCCGCCACAAAGGATATACCCTGAAAGGGTCGTATCCAACGTGCCGATTCCTCACGTCTGCCCAGAATTCACCCCCCCCTTCAGGGTAGATCGTGAATGGGGGACAAGTAACCTTGGGCTAAATGATTTTATCCGGCTCAAAGAAAGGGAAATAGGAGGAAGTTTAAAGTCGATAGGAAAATGGGGTTTCTCGGCAGAAGTCCATGGAGGAACTTTTTTTCAATTTACCTGTGGGGCGAGCGGCCCTGCTTTCCACTGAAATTTGGCTTTCTCGGATTTCCGCCCGTGGCCCACAGTAACGAGGACTAAGTTGCCCTATCAAAGTCATGCCCAGCACGCCGAACCACAGTATCGAGAATCCCTATGGGGAATTTGCGGCGACTTTTTTCTATTTCTGCCTCACTTTGGGATCACGAGTCCCGATTGTCTTCCATCGGGGCGAGACATATTGCTTTTCCGTCCATCCCAAAATAAGTTGTCATGCAAATGTTATTGGTTGGCGCGTGGAGTTCTGATAATAGAGCTGTTAGCCACGCAAACGTCCGATGTAGAGTAGGTATTGCCAGAGCACGCCATACGCGGCACAAATTTCACTGGATCGGGGTTCGAACCGTTCCCCAAAGGCTTTCATCAAATGCCCCTCCATGCGGACATGATTCACACCCATCCACCGGCGGAACCACGCGACACACGAATGATGAAAATCCACCACGGCGACCGAACCCTCCACATCCAGATCCTCCCGGCAAAGATCCAGCACTCCCTCGTATCCGGGATTAATCATGGATAGCGAGTAGCTGAATAAAATCAGGTCAAACTTCCGTTCCCCAGCCACAGGCGCATCATACGGCCTGTGCAACAAACCCACCCGTCCGCCAAATGGAACTACCTTGGGCCGGGCCCGGTCCAGCATGTCTGCCGAAAGATCTAGCCCGAGAATTTCCGCCTTAGGAAAGGCCCGCGCCAGCGCCACAAGATTTTTTCCGGTTCCACAGCCCACTTCTAATATCCGCCTCGGTGTAGCACAGTTTCTTGCTGCGCGATGGATGATCTCGTGGCGACCGAAAAGAAATGCCCACCGGGTCATGTCATAAATGTGGGAGTGCCAGCGGTAATAATCGGAAAGTTCCCGGGACGGCGACTGCAGGGGCACAGTACTCAAGAGATGATCTCCGCAAATAGCGTCGACCCGTACGTGCCGACGCGGTCTAACACATGCAGCTTCTCGGCCATCTCGGTATCCAATCGCAAATGACGTCGCGCAGAGCCGGGAATAAAATCTATGACCGGGCTGGCCGAACGCATCAGGATGCGTGTTCCTGGCTGACTATTTTCCAAAATAAGTTTCCATTCCTCGGTCAGAGCCTCAGGCATGTGCGCGGCCAGCCAGTCCTGATGATCCAGTAACACATAATGCGAATAGGAGGAGGGATTCTCCCTTAGAAAATTCGCCAGCGTCGAGGTGTGGGTCGTCAAACGGGGTAGATTTTCACGGAGCGCGTCCTGGTTATCCTTCTGCAAATAGCGAGGGCAGCACTCCCGCGTGTATTTTCCGGTCAGGTACACTCTCCAGAAATAATTGTCCTGAAAAGGCATCTTCGTGAAAACATGTTCCAGTTTGGTCTGGATGTACCCGGTCAATCCACCGGGAAACTGGGTTTCAATCAGACGAATCTGCGCACGCGGTACCCCCAGCATCGCCATCGCTAGAGGTTGGGCCAGGAGCCACTTCACAAAACCGTTCCACAGCATGGGACGCACCTTTTCATAAAGTTCCTGCTGCTCCTCGACGGTTTTGGACGCGAGTAGATCATTCATGTATTTGCGGACATTTTTATTTGTCCCTAGGAAACTCTGGCGCGCGATCCAGGCCATCCGTCCGGCGGTACCTCGGTAATAGAACGAGGGATTCAGGTGGGTGCTTTTGAAATAATCGGATTTTTCCCGCCAAAACTTGGCCGCATAGGGTGTCAGCGCCGGACGTGCAGACCGTAGTAGGTCGGGAAACTCCGGATGTGAACCCTCCCCAAAGGTCTGGAACAGATCGGCAAAACTATTCATCCCAATCACGGCCATCTTGAGTTGGAGCAGCGCATTCTGCCGGGGATTCATGTCCACGGCATGCACATGGGCGGGCCCAGCCAAGAGATAATCCAAGGCATTACACCCGGCACTGGTGATCATGACCACCCGGCTGCGGGAATTGAGAGAAAGCATCTGCAGATCCTGTCGAGGATCCTCCCAGCAGGTGTTGTAGATGAGGTTGCCGGTGTGAACCTTATTAAAAAGGGCATCATGAGCCCTCTGACGGAGGGAGGGGCGGGCCGGGGTGTGGGCTATCATGAGTGTATGAAAACGTTAAATATGGGGGTTTGTCAGGTCAGCAATTGTGACGATTGTGTGATCCACCCTATTCATTATGAACTCCACGCCCCAAGCAATAACATTTGCAATGCCGACCTCTTGCGGGATGGATGGAATAATAAGGTGTCTCTCCATGCAGGACTTGTATCCCGAAGTGTTTTGAAGACAGGTATGGTGTGCCGAAATTTGCTTTTGCCTACCGGGGAAGAAATCTTTTAGTTTCCGAGTGCAGGGTAATCGGCCCTCACTTGCCGAGGTGTGATATTCTGCAGAGATTTGAGAAAGAATACCGTTTTCCCCTCCGGTTTGTTTCGCACTGAGACCCCCCCTACGCAACTTGCTCACGTTCCTGAGTAAAGGGTTATTGGGGGCAATTTGTTTTAAATAATCTCAAATCTCAGCATGACCCCTATCACCTATCATCAGCATGACCCCTATCATTAAATAATCTCAAATCTCAGCATGACCCCTATCACGACCCCTATCACTGACCCCTATCACAAATCCCAGCATGACCCCTATCCTTGATGAGAGTGGTAATTTGCTTAAATGGAAACTTTTTGACAAAAAGCCTATGAAGATAAATTTCCACCACACAAAATAATAGTATTTTGTAGAGACGTTTTTTAATAGCTCTTCAGAAATTCGTGTGGAATTTTTATGGTTCGATGCAAGTGCGGCTTGAAGTTATGGAGTAGCCCGAGGCAGTTGACCGTGTTCTTGTTCACTCTGAGAGCTTTGCGGACATTAACCAGCAACTCCAGTGGGTCTGCCCGGCTAGCCGACTCTGCAACGTCGTGCGAATGATCCCGTGCTTCTTACGAACTAGCGTACAGTGGCTTGCGTCCCTGCCCTTGGGCAATCTCCCACATGGAGACAATCCCAGTAGAAGACATTGATGAGGCGGCGGTTACAGAACACAAACAGATGCCCGCTGCTAGGCACCTCGTACAAGAAACTTTTTAACCAATCCATTCAGCCCACTATCCTAGACGCATGTCTATCAAAGATTTTATTGATTGGCGAATTAGGACGTTAATCAAGGCAGCAAGAAGAAACAAACGCACACCTGCTTGGGTACTAAGAAACATTTACAATATACAATTCACTTTTATTTAAATAATAACTTTTGGTCAATAAAAACAAGGTTTTTGACGTGGTCCAAAATACGGACTACTTACGCAAAGGATAAAGAAATTAGTTTTGAATTTTTGAATATGTAAGCGGAAATATGAAGAGAATAGAGTTTAGAGAATTGCCTGAGAAGATTAGATTATATCTCATGATCTCACTGGTATCAGGGAGTTGGATTTTATTAATGGGAGCAGGAAGCAATTCATTAAATGTCACGATCTTACCTAGTCCCTCTGGAATGATAGCTATGGGGGATACAAATGCCTTTTTGATGGCTTCAGTGAGTTGTGCGGGGACAAATGTCACAACAAATGGCACGACCTATTCGTGGACTGGAACTGGAGTGACAAATTCCAGTATCCAATCCATTACCACACCGGGGATCACGAATATCTCCCTCACAGCGACCCACATCTATAGCGTGAATAATATTAGCTACACAAATACAGGATCGAAAAATATATCCATCACGATTGTAGGAGTAAGTAATATTGTCGGGCTGACAAATGTCCTGGCCGGCTCGACCACGAATTACACGGCGAATGCGTCTGGGTCGGGCACCTTTCCCAATGGCTGGCCGAAATGGGAAACAAACCGTACCGCAGTCGCCGCAACGACCGCGACTATCCCAGTTACTTTTCCCACAAATCCGACGACAAATTTTAATGTCAAGGCTACGGCGGGAACGAGTAGTACGAATTTGAATGTGAATGTCATAAAAGTAACTAGGATTACACCCGCTAACAGCCCTGTTACGGCAACTGTCGACGGAGCTGATGGCACGGCAGGAACGGCGGGAGCTAACGAATACACATTCTCCACGAATTCTAGCGGAATAATTACACTTAAGCTCAAAGCAAAGGTGGATGGACTCTCCACAATGGACGTGGCAACTCAAAATGCTTTCCGATTTGATGTAGAGGCCGTAGGAGACTCCACTCTCGCTTGGGAAGCCACTAACCCGAACGGTCAACCGACCATCAACGGTGACTTTCTGGAAGCCACCGTTACTTTTACAGGACTCCCCACTAGCAACTCTGGCTTTGGCCTCAAAACAGCCAAAGTTAAGTTTTATTCAGAAGAGGTTCCCACAGAGTTTGAGGTATTCTTTGCCAAAGAAGAAAATAATCACCCAGGCACAGGAAATGGAAGTACGTCAAATTGGTATTATTATTGGGCCTCCAATGCAGTTTCGGGCTATGATTTAGCTAGCAGCACTTATTCTTATGCCATCGGAACCGCTGGGGAGTATGCTCAATATAACAGTAACCCAAGCAATCCTCAATATACTATTCATGGGCCCGCATCTGCAGGGCATGAAAATTACTCAGATGGAGGGATTGACCGTGGATCGGAAAGGTATTGACACACTGGCCGCAACGTTATTGCATGAAAAGACTCATTTGCAGGTAGACTTGAAGTGGAAGAACGGTGGAGTGTGGCATGGTAAAGCAGATACCGATGGTGATGAGCTTCCAGATGAATGGGAGGATGCTCACGCAACACAAGGATTTGACAAGACAAAGAGAGAATCATTTGTATTTCCCTATGGTGATGACGAGGAGGTTTATTGTGAAAAACAGGCCAACGGCATCACGGGGGATGCGGCTCAGGACTGGAGTAATCCTGGAAAACAATCAAAAACAGTATTTTAAATATTATTATACCATGAAAATAATCATTATTATCAGTGTGTTTCTCCTAATTCTTTTTGTCAGTGGATTATCTGCGGGAGATTTGCCGACCACAGAGGTTCAAAATGAGCAGTTAAAAAACGCCGTGCTGACACTTATTGAAAGCGTAAGGGGAAAAGACGACAAACGGTTGGTCTCACTACTTCAGGAATTGGATTCTCGAACAGCCCCTGCCCACCGCCCGACAGTAAGCCGGGTTCACCGTTACTTGAAAGATATGAAAGACACGGATGTTAAGTTTGGAAGCACTTTTCAACAGCAGGAGAAGAATCTGATTGGCATCAGAATCATAGAGCCAATCTGTCTTGACTTTACCTTCATAAGGATAGACCGAAAGGGGAAGGAAGTGCTGCTGCTGCAAGCCATAAATCCCTGATGGAATAATGATTGGGCGGGGATGCAAAGAAATGGGAGAGGAGAGCGTGAAAAGATCAGATTATATTTCCTTGTTTCACACGCATACTCCAACAACTTACCGATCAGTTGGAAGGGTAGTTGGCCCATCCTTAGTTGACAACACGGCACATTCTACCGCAAATGTTGCAGGTATCGTTTATGACTATATAGTGACAAATAATTCCATACCCGCTGGACATCCATTAAACTCGTCAGCACTAAGATCTAGTTCTGGACCGAATGAAAGAAAACCCCTTAATTATAAAAGATATACAAGTATGAAAAAAATATTACTCGCATTTCTATTTGTTTTTATAATATCAACCATCATTTTTTATTACAAAACGAATAACAAATCAATGGAAAGTAAAATCAACACTAACAGTGTGGATAGAAAAGATGCAATAAAGTCAATTGAACCTGGGCAAAACACTGTTAATTCTCAAATCCTCAAAGAAGAGTATAGTGATTCTATTAACAGCAGTCGTGATATTGAATATATTGGTGATGTTTCTCCTGAAATTGCAAAAAAGGCAATAGATATTTGTATGGTAGCATTAAAAAGCAAGGTGAATATACCAGAAGGCAAACCATCGATCACTGTAAATGGTGACAATTTGATTATAAGGTTTCCAACTAAAAAAAATGAGACTGCTGGCGGTATACATATGGGTCCTGATTACAGTGCCGAGGTCACGTTGGATGTGAAAACATGGAAAGTTATTAATATCTTGGGTGAAGCTGATTCAGTATTTTAATCAGGAGAAAGAGTATGAATTACGTTGCATTTTAGGTATGTTCTCTACCTCTTTACAACCATAATCCTCCTCCTCTTTATATCATCTAGTGAAATCGTTTGGATTAATCATATTGTTTTATGTTGTGTCGCTTACTCAAGTGTGTGCGGCGGTAAATGTTTTTTTTCTGTGGCGGGAAAGTAATGACCAGTCTGCTTATCCGATCATTGAGACATACATTGAAAATTCTTCAGATAAAGATATAGAGTTTGAGAAGGTCTGGATTAACGGTCAAGAAGCCAAAGGGGGAAGTCGAGAGTATTGTTGGGTACAATGTTATCCAAAATCCATTGCTAAGCCGGGGGAAACACTCCTTGTCCAAGTATGCCTCATGACTCCACCGGGCTATCTTTATGATGCCAAAAAGATCGAGGTCAAACTCAAGGGAATCGATGAAAAGGTGAGTGGCGCAGTGCCTCGTTACTGGGGGTACATTGACGGGAGCCGGATTACATCGGTAAAATACAGCCGTGATTTCAAGAATATTTACGTGGCCTTTTCGACGTGGCAATACCCGTCGAAACCTCTCAAGATTTGGATTAATCAGGTGGAATACACAGATGTCATGAACCTGATGGAGGTGCCGTTATTCCCGGATCGCAAGCCTGCCTCGGACTGTTATTGTCCCCCTGGCATGATTTCTATTCCACTCAAAAAGGCTCTCAAACCCGGTCAGGCCGTGGCCATCCGTGTGGAGTTAGAGGAAAAAAAGATCATGGCTACCGTGATCAGGGCTTCGTTTGGTGTTTTTACAGATGCCTTTGGGGTTTCTCTGGGAGAAGGCGCATTACGCAAGGAATTAGGATTGGATTTAGAGCCATTTGCAGAAGTGATCGATCAAGATATTGCCTGTAATGTACTCAAGGCAGGACAACAAGGAAAAGGGATGTTTGTCCAATCTCTGAGTGATGAAAGGCTGAAACGACTGAATGCCGGAGATCCGCGTCTTTGTTACCCCTATCTGTGTACAGCGTCCCAAGGCAGTTCCCAAGATCCTTTGTATGGATATCTTTGTGATGGAATGGCGATGGCGCGGTATAAATTAACGCCGTGCGACCTCCCCACCTATATCGAGCTGGAGGAATAGGACATGCTGAGGTCGCGATTGGCGGCTTGTCCAAAGCCGTGGTTTTTTATTCCTGAATGTCATGCTTGGACACCTCGAATGCTGGAAGGAGGGGAATTACGGTTATTGGTTTATGCCGCATTGGGACAAGGATGTCAGGGGGTGAAGTACTTTATGTATAATGATTTTAATGGAATTAAAGGTTTCAAATCCAGTCCTTTGCTTACCGAGGAAATCAAGAAGCTAAACCGTGAGATTAAAATCCTCGAGCCACTTTTGGGGAAAGCTAACCATGTGGACAGCTGGACATATTCCATGAGCGGTGCGAAATTACGGCCAGGAAACCCTTTTTTAAGTCCAGATCTACAAAGTGGATTCCGAGTTTATACTTTATGGAGCGGGGATGAGGGTGTCATGGTTCTTGTCCGTAACCTTGATTATACGACAGACCGTGCCCCTAATGATTCCGGGCGCAATCCCCGTTTCCATTATAAGCAAAAAGATAATATAACCTTTGATGTAAGGAAACCGGTGTGGCTGAATCTCTCCACAAATGAAGAGGGTCTATTCAAGGCGGTTAATCCCTTAACCATGAAGTCTGTGGAAGGAAAAATCATCAATGGGAATTTGACCTTTAAACTGTCCAGATTGGATTTAACAGAAGTTATTTGGATTCCCAATCGCAAATAATCGGCCTATCATCATTATTTACTGGGATTAAACTTTTTTGATGAGAGTTTCATAAAATAGTTTGAATTGTGTCTTGAGGAATAAATTGTAAATTTCAGGGTAATGAGAATATTTTTGATCATAGGTTTATTAATCAACCTGACATCTTTGCTTCTTCTAGCAGAGGAGCGTATTCCTGAGAGTAAAAGACAATTTATCAATATATATCCAGTAGGTGATGTCGCCAAGACAGGGGAATTAAACCAAGAACCAAAGCTGGATGATTGGAAATCTGAAGCATTTGTGGAAATTTATGAGGATACTTCATTAAAGGACCGGTTTTTAGTAAAAGTCGCTTTTGCCTATGACTTTGAAAACCTTTATATTGCAGCAGAATTCATCGATGAATCCCCATTAGTTAATAAGATTCATCCAGGAGTAGAACCATCAAAAGGATGGAGTGGTGATTCTTTTCAGATCAGGATCATTGCGGATTCTGGAGTAAGACATCCAATCGCGGCAAATGTGGCTAATAGTGATATAATAATCCATTTAACCATGTGGCTTTATAGTGAGCTCTCCTTACCTGCAGTGGATGTAAGATATGGAATGAATTATCAACCGGGGCCAGTGTTAATCGGAAATTCAAGTGGTTTAGTCTTTAAGAAAAGTGAAAATGTTATCCCGGGAGGCTATATCATGAAAGCCAAGATTCCTTGGAAGGCGATAGGAGTAAAAACCCCGCCGAGTCCGGGAGATAAATGGGTGATGACCATACAACCATTGTGGGCAAATCAAAACGGGGACTTAGTGCATCATTTCTTTGACTGCATTAGTCGTGGTGCCTATCAGTTTGAAGGAACGGAGGGATGGGGAGAGGGACGATTTTTGTCGCTAGGACAAACAGATGTCGCCTTTCAAGAGCAGGTGGATTGGCAAAAAAGCCGGGAGAATAAAGAACGGGCCTATGAACAAATCCATAAAGCAAGGAACACTTCCCCCAAAGGTGATAAAGAAATAGGGCTTACTGCACCAAAACTAGAAAAAAAAGATGGCATACTCTCTATTACTTATACAATCTCGCAGGGGGCATATGTCAGTATGGCCGTGGCCCGTGAAGACGGGTATTTGATAAAGACTCTACTGACTAAGGAGTGGAGAGAAAAAGGTATTCATATAGAAGAATGGAAAGGACAGGATGAGGATGGAGAGGATATTCCCACAGGAAAATATAAAATCAAGATGTTAGCACATCACGGAATCACCCCGCGATATGTGACAACAGTAATGAATAGCGGAACCCCTTCTTGGCGGACAGAAGATGGTAAGGGAAGCTGGGGAGGGGATCATGGTAACCCCGTAGATATTGCCACAGACAAAAAAGGAAATAAATATATCCTATGGAGCGCAGCCGAGGCGGGTGATCAACTCATATGTCTCGATGTGAATGATCAGAAACAATGGGGAATCCGGCTTGAATTTGGTGACTATGCCGCGAGCCTTTGTGTGCAAGGTGATGAATTGTATGTCGGTACTTTCGTCGAAAAAAACAAGAACATTTTAATATGTCTTGATGCTAAAACAGGAGAAAGAAAATCTTTTGAAAATGGTCAGAAGCGATTACTTCTTTCTGAAGTCAAAGATATGAATCTTCCGAATCTAGGAGGGATTACCAGTGATGAACTTAATATTTATTGTGCTTTGGAACAAAAGAACCGTGTTTTGGGTGTAGACCGGAAATCGGGTAAACCAAAATATGCCTTTGAAGTCAAATCCCCTCGTGCGCTGGCTATCAATCAGGATCGTAGCATTTTATATGTCATGACGGCTGACAAGGTAATGCCATTGGACTTGAAGAATGCAAAGTTAGGTGGCCCAATTATCACCGGATTGGATGATGCTCAGGATATTGTTCTGACGGATAATGGACGTTTTTTGATCAGTCAAAGGGGGAAGACCATGCAGGTGGGTATCTGGACGGAAAAAGGAATGCACCTCAATACAATCGGTATAAAAGGGGGGCGACCTAACTTGGGTCGTTATAAACCAGAGGGATTGTTAAACCCTAAAGGTTTATCAGTCGATAATGTCGGAGGAGTATGGGTGGCGGAAGACGACTCTTCACCGAAAAGAGTGAGCCTCTGGGATATGAAAACAGGAAAGTTGTTGAATGAGTTTTTCGGGGGAACTGCCTTTGCAGCCCGTATGACCTGCGAACCTGACAATCCTGAAAATGTTTATCTGCATTATACTCGATTTATTGTAGATTATGAGACAGGTAAAGTCATTCCTGATGCAGTCATGATAAGGCCGGGGGTAATTCCTCGCACATTGAATGGTCCTAAAGGCTGGGGCTTAATGGGACAAAACTTTGAATTTGCTAAAATCGGTAATGGCACTTATGCCTATGACGGATTTGGTGGAGTCTATAAAGTGGAAAAAGATCGGTTAAAAGCGTTTGCTTATTTTGCGGAGTCGATGCCGAATTGGGGAATGTTAACTGGCCAGGCTGTTTTTTGGGTAGATCGTAATGCGGATGGGCAGATTAACACAACTGAGATTCGTGAAGTAAAAGGGTTTAAACCTGATCTCGTTTGTACGTTTGGTGGAGGATTTTTCAAAGGGGGCGCATTCGTTCTAGGACGTAAAACTATTATTTCCAAGGGCGTTGATAATATGGGACTGCCGATTTATGAAGGAACTGAGTCCTATCCGGATTATGCATTCTTGGGAAATGGAAGTGAGATTAAAATTTTTTCAAATAGGGTGGATACATATCCATCGGTTATGTCGGACTATAAAGAGCTTTATACGATTACTAGCCTACCGGCTTCAGACGGTTCGAGGGATGGGGGAGGCAAAGAAGGTGTGTATAAATTTAACCAATCCGGCAAAATACTCTGGCGTTATCCTAAACTTGGATTGGGATTCGGTTTAACAAAAGGACTATCAAAACCGGGCGATCTTTTTGGAGCCCAACGTTTCATTGGATTAATCCAATTTTCTGAGTCATCATTGGGCGAAGTGATAGGTGTGGGATGTTCTCGCGGATACTTTGGGTTCCTCGATCACGAAGGACTTTTTATCGATCAAATAGGGCATGACCTCGGAAGTGCTCCTAAAGCTGATTTCGACGTGTTTCAAATTACAAATTTTGGAGGATATGTTTTTCGTCATCCCAAAACTGGAAAGGTGTATCTTTTCTGCGGAGATACAGATGGACGCATATTGGAGCTGCAAGGATGGGAGTCTATCCAAAAGATTGAAAGTGAATTCAAGTGGTAGAAATGTAATTATGATTTCATAAAACCTCGTCAATAAAAAGGGCTCTTCGGGATTTCGAGTGGGTGAATTGAGGGGGATTTCATAGTTCTGGGAGCATGTATGTGAGGACTTTGAGGCGGAGATAATCTTCATCGCGCAAGCCGTAGGCTCGTCTTTGAATGACACAGATTTTATTATTGAAGCCTTCGACAAAACCGAGGGCTGGTTTTTTGTCCGATTCGCAGTAGGCACCAATTCCTTCCCAATGACGTTCGATTAACTTCGCAAACTTTTCATAAGGTTTGAGCCGCTGCCATTTAAGTTGGCTCTTCCAATTCTCAAAGAATTTCCGTACCCACACCTCCCGTTTATAATCCCAGTGTTGAGCAAAAGATTCCTTGAGAAAATACGCCGTCTGTAACCTCTTATTAGCCGCCAGCAGATGTTTTAACGCTGTCTTCGTATCACTTTTGAGATTCTCCCAGTGCGATAGCAAATTGTATTTCTGCCCCTTGATATACTTCCTCTTGTTTCCGTTGAGCCTTCTGTATTCCTGTTTACGAACTTGGTCGAGAGCCTCCCCCAAATGTCGCAGAATATGAAACTTGTCATAAAGAATGACTGATTGCGACACATGGCGTTGCATCGATTGACTAAAGGCTTTCCACATATCCATGACTCCCATCTGAAGGTCCTCACTCTTTTTAGCCCCTAGAAACGCATGGAATTCATCCATGCTCGCCTCACTGCGGTCTTTTCCCCCGAACAAAATCGCCCGCTTTTTATCCAGGTCACTGACAACGATCCGGTATTTGTGCCCCTTGCCCACAGAAATTTCATCAACCCCAATAACCCTCGGATTGGCAGGCCCCGCTGCCTTTAGCTGCTCCTCCATATAACGTTTGTCCAACTCCTTGACAGTGTGCCAATCCAGATCATGCTCACGGGCCACATCTCTGATGCTTTGGCTGCGGCACTTTGCGCCCGATCATCTTCCCGAATCTCTTCGTGCAGAAGGGGCTATCCAGAAACCAATCCACTTTCTCCCTCTTCACAGACTTACACTTCCGACAGTCCACACGGTAAATATCCACTGCGAGATAAATCTGATAATCCCCGCATGGCTTGTCTCGTACCCATCGCTTTTTCTCGTCATACCATCCCATTTGAACATGCACACAACATCCGCAGACCGTTTTTTTGTGCGCCGCTTGAGCCGCACGATCCGGACTCGCGGCTCTCCCCATTTGCCTTTTAAATCCTTCAAAGCGGTATGCACCATAAAGACTCTTCCTGCGTATCCCTTTTTTCATCCTCACCCTCATTTTGTACCCCTGTCAAAACCATTCTTACCCAATACTAACGGCCCTTTGATCACACTTCCCCCTCAATTTTACCCACTCGAAATCCCGAAGAGCCGTTTTTACCCAAGTAGCCACCATCTCCGACAACCAAGGCCCCAATGGACTCCAGCCAAATGGTTGACCCGCAAGAATTAACCTCAGGAAAATGTAAATCCTATAATGGCATTTTCTTACGGTTTGTTAGCAAGAGTACCAGAAGTTAAGATTTTTTCTTTTGTTTTATCAATACCGGCTTTAGCAATTTCACTCATAGGATTGTAAGCTTGGGCTTGTAAATACCAAGTTAATGAGGCTCCCCATTGTTCCTTGGCCTCAAAATTACGGGCATTTTTAACTGCTTTAATAAAATCCGATGATAGGCCGGAGAGTTCTGCCATTGCCTTATTTAGTTTGGGATCATCACTCCATTCAATAGAAGCTTTCTCCAAAACCTCCCATGCACCGGCAGGATTCTGGGCCTTTGAAAGTTCTTCAGCCTTCAGGAGTGCCACTTCAACAACTTCCACCTTTCTCATGGCTTTCTCGAATTTAGCAATACGTGGCTTGTCCCCATCAAGGGCTGCAGGATATTTAAGTCGGTTCTCATATAAGGCCCTCCAATTCTCCTCTGTCCAATACCTGTCAAATTCAATGATATACTGTTCCTTTGTATCTGCTGTCGTGAAAAATGTTTGGCTAGCGGTTTTCAAATCAGGGTTAGTTGGCCAAAGCTCTGCTGCCCCATAAAAGTATTTCTGTGCATCCGGCAGTTTACCTTGTTGGGCTGATAGCTTAGCCATCCCTAAAGCAAAATTACTCTGCATTTTGCCATTATTAATCAGTGCCATAGCCTTGCTGAAATCAAAATCTAGAGCCTCCTTTTTAACATTCTGGATTTTTTCTTCTGCCGTATTATAATCCTTAACCATCAAAAGACTTTCAAGCTCAGACATATTTCTCAGAAACATGGACACTCTTCTACGGTCATTCCGAGGTACAATTAATAAGTCAGGGAGATTTTTTGACATCATAAAAGCCGCCAATAACTTCTCTGAGGCTCCGGCTAATTCATTGTTTGAATTCTTAAAATTAAAAGCTTCTAGTTCGGTTTTTGCCTGTTTATTAGCCTCCAGTGCTTTGTTATACATGATGGCTAATTCCGTTGTGTAATCACCATCATTATAGATAGTCCGGTAGAATTCAATCCCTACAACAGCCTGAGTAAATTGTTGACTCTCCATTAATGACGCGATGTAAGCTCTAAAGCTTTGACGGGATTCGATGTCCTTTTTAACCTTTTCGAGTTCTTTACTCCCTATTTTGCCGGCGGCAACTATACGATCCTCTTCCCTGCGTGTAGCACGATAAGCATTTCCCAACATTTGATTTAATTGTGAAGTGTTTACCTGCGGGGTATTTACAACTACATTGCTATTGCCCGTCGCTGCATTACTATTATTTGCAGCGCCAGATGCACCTTTAGATGTGGATAATTGTGAGCCAACCAGTAACTCCTTACTCCTTTTTTCCCTTTCCAACTTATCTATCTCTTTTTCCAGTTTATTAATCTCCGTCTTAATTTCCATGGAAGCTTTAACGCGATTGCGAATATTCTCACTAATCCCACCGTCAAAATCAAAATCTTTCAGGACTAATAATTTATCATAGGCTCCCTTATAATTCCCCTCCCTCAGGGCATCCCTAATTTCGTCGATTAATGAATTATATTTTTGAACGGACTGTTTGTCTTTTTCCGCTGTATTGGCGTAGGTTTCAAACAAGGTTAATGGCAAATTTCGACCATTTGATGTTGTCGCAATGCCTGGCATTGTCGCTTCACGAATCTGTTGAATCCCGATTGTCATGTTAGTTCCCACAATACCATTAACAGCTTCTACATTTTGTGGGTTTCCAACAATGACATCCATTGTATTGGCTGATTGAGTAACGTTGCTAGATACTGTCCCTGACGGGTTACCCTTCGAACCATCAAGACTTCCTCCCGAGGGAGAATGGAGAGGATCATTCCCTGTAGCAAAATCGGCAGCAGGACAAAAAGAAATCAATATACCGATGAACAGTAGACCAATAAGAATGTTAGGGTTTTTCAATCGATTCAACATAAATAAGTCCTCCATCTTTAATGAAAAACTGGAGTTGTAACAACTGCCCCTTTTCAAAATTAAACTGATCCAAGTTATCAGGCACAAATATGGGCAAGGGATTATTACTCTCCTTTTCTTTCACTACAAAGAGCCTACCTTTGCCACTTTTAGACACTAACTGTGATTCTACCCGCATAATCGCCTGATAATGGTTGCCAGAAAAACTTGCAGGATCCGTCATGAATGCATTCACCGGGAAATCCCCATAGTTAATATTCTTATTTGTTGAGTTAATATTATTCCCGGGTTTAAATAAAAAATACAGTACTCCCGCTAAGATAAGAGTTAGAATGACAATACCTAAGATTAAAACCCCTTTTTTTTGATTGGAACGTTTTGATTTCAATTGATCAAAAGTTATCCTTTCAGGAGTAACAATCTCTTGAGCATCGTCGGGGATATCGGGTTTATTCATTTTATGTTAGGAATCCAAATGACTTCGGTCATTTAAAGTTTTGGAATTAGGAAGTACAGTTTACCGTTCTCCATCGTTCCCGTCAATCCCTCGAATTGCCTCATAAGTTATGACACCGAGGAAGGGGAAGGTGGGAGGGGTCAAAAAGAACATTGACTCAAAAGAAATGACACCGGAACAAAGAAGTCATGAAAATGAGTCGGAGCACACAAATCGTGCAGTTACCCCTGTACCGGGAACGGTATGCGGGGCGTGGACGGGAAGGCAAAGGGAGATTATTGGATGAGTTATGTGGGCACTACCGATACAGCCGCAAACATGCCATTAAACTCTTGACGGGGAAAGCGGAGGCTGGGCGTAAGCCACGCAACCCGAATCAAGGAAGGCCTTGTGAGTACGGAGAGGAGGAATTGGAGGTCATTAAGAAAATCTGGCTCTCTGGGAGCAACCCTGTGGTAAGCGGTTTAAAGCCATGCTCGGGTTGTGACTAAAATATTATGATAAGGCCGTGAGTGAAGAGACCCAGAGCAAATTACTCAAGATCAGCGCGGCACGGATATTGCTGCGCGTTGACGGTTGGGAGATCAGGGAGTCGACTTTGTCAGTGCCTCGTATGGTTTCGTATTCGCCGTGTCCCGGTCAAAGAACACACAACGCCGGACTTCGTTATAGGCTCGGTAGGCAGAAGAGTCCAAATTTTGAATGGAGTCTGTCAGGATATTTGTGTATGGGGCTGGTTCATATTATGTTGAGATTAATCCTTTAAGATTGTTGAAGGATTAAATCTTCCGGGGAACATGACAGCGAATTGATTTTTCGCGGCGTTCCAATCCCTGATGAGCATCGTCCATTTTTGAGCGATGTTTTTCAAGCTTAAATACACCAATTTGAGTATCACTCTCGAGTCCCTCGATCATCGACAGCACTTATGAGGCTCTAATTTCTTTTCTGGCTCTTCGGGATTTCGAGTGGGTGAATTGAGGGGGATTTCATAGTTCTGGGAGCATGCATGTGAGGACTTTGAGGCGGAGATACTGACTAGTCCTTAGCATAAAATACAATTTTAGCCTTAAAGAATGATCGGACGAGCTTTGGTTTTGTTTTAATATCAGCCAAGTCGTTTTCGACTCGCTCTTTGAGAGATTCGTTTTTTTTGAGGGGTTTCTTC
>JAWXBN010000012.1 GCA_034440155.1 Verrucomicrobiota bacterium
CCCCAACGGGGCGGTGCATACCAGCCCGGGGTTCCAACCCCGGGAACGGGGAACAAAGCATTTATGCGTTCTGAAGGAACGCCGCATTGGGGTTGTGAGTGCCCCTTTGGGGCTGGAAAATCGTTTCCAGGGTTTCACCTCGGGCTGGTATGCGGGTGCCCCTTTGGGGCTGGGGGGATCGTTTGGTACCCCGTCAAGCGCCAACTGGTCAGGAGCGCGGTGAGGATGAGGAGAATCCAGGCGGGGGTGAGGAAATCTTCGCGGGAGGTGCGTTTCTGGATTTCGGGGAGGCGGGTGGTCGTGGTGTCCTGCGTGGCGGCTGTGGAGAAATCAGCCTCACGTGTGTCCGCAAATTGCGCGGCGACGGAGAGCAAATTGCTCGGGCCTTGGACAATTTGCGCGTGTTTAGGAAAATACGGGGCGCGAACGGTCGTCATAAATATCGTCTGATTTGTCGCGACAGAAGAGCTGATATCCTCGGGGATCGCGAGGCCCATACCTTTACCGGTTACTTTCCCGGCGTGCGGGTCGAATGTCAGGGGAATGATTTGTCCGGCGTCAGCATTCCGTTGCTCGAAACCGATGATGCGGTCGCGGACACCCTCCACCATACGGTGGAGCAAGAGGATGAATGAGGGCAGCCGTGAGGCATTCGACAGGGCCGGATCAAAATTCACGATTAATTGTTCTGCATTGAGACTTTCACGGAGCATGATGAGCGGGCGGGACCCGGCCCAGATAATCACCTCGTCATTATCCTGGGGGGAGAATCCCGCGGAGGCACCCTGCACGAGTAAGCCTTGGAAATTTAAGTCGCGCAAAATGCGTTGGTTCTCTTCGACGATACTTCCCTTGAGGTAAGGCGGATTGTCACTCCATTCATCGAGGAAAATAATGGCGTTACCGGACGGGAGCGTGGCGGCGGGATTCTTTTCGGCGATGATTTTGAGGTCGGCATCCTTCGCATCACCGGTGATCTCGGCGCCTTCGATACTTTGGGCGAATTTCTGTATGAAAGGAAACAATTTGCTCTGGGGATCGATCCAGACTTTGATTTTTTTGGAGACGGGTCGCACGAAAGGTAAATGATCATCGACAGGGAAAGAGTCTTCGTCCATCTGGAGGGTGAATTTCGCGGTGTCCCCCGGAAATACTCCGCTGAGCATAGAGAATTGTTTCGGGGCGATGGAGATTTTTTGTGGGGTGGACAGCGTCCCCTCACCGGTCTCGATCCACCAGTTTTTTTCGACGGGTTTATCCGTGTAATTCTGCACAATAGCTTTCCACAAGGTTTGCCCGTCTTTTTTAAAGACACTCGCCCCGAGGAATCCCACATTATCGAGCGGGCTGCCCACCGCAATTTGCTCCACCCCACCGGGCAAATCTTGGGGACGATCGGAAATAAAAACAATCAGGGTATTCTGGTCGGCCAATGACTGGGCCACACGCAGCGCGGGTGAAAAGTCATGTGACCCGCGTGAAGGATTCCACCGGGCAATTTGCGCGAGAGCCTCCGCCGGATGATCACCCCGGTAGATATTTTCCTGCGAGAGGTCCGTACTGATCATCTGGATGTCCAGCTTTGCCGCCGTCTTTTTTAACCGGTCGAAAAATCCGGATACCCCCATGCGGAGGGGTTCACGAAATGCCTGCATGGACAGGGACGAATCCAGCACCATCACGACACGTTGTGAGGAGGCCGGGCGGAGCCAGCGCGGCCCGGCCAAAACCCATGCCACTAGGAGGACACACAGGATTTGTAAAACCAGCGGCCACGACGGGCGCAGTTTCTCGAAAGAAATCCCCTGCGCACTCTCCGGGCTGAGGTGGCGGAGCAGGAAAAGGGTGGTGATCCGGGTCGGGCGCGATTTCTGCTGGAAAAAGTGGATCAGGAGTACCACCGGAATCGCCGATAAAGCCAAGAGCCCGGTGGGGTTCGAAAAAATCAGGTCCATAACTCGATGGCTCCTTGGGGCAAAGCGTTTTTGAGTAATTCATCACGCAGGTCGCGCTCCGCACAGAGCCGGGACAGGGCGATGCCGAGTTTGCGCGAGTGGAGTTTCCAGAGTTCAAAATGCCGGGTGTATGCACCCGTGTAATTTTTCAGTAATCCGGGATCCACATTCTGATGGCGGCGAGTGGCGGACTCCACATCGATGAATTCCGTATTACCCGCCCAATCGGGGTGGCTCTCCTCACGGCTGTAGGGACAAAAAAGCAGGGCGCGCCCGCGTTGTGCCAGCAGAAACGGGAGTAATGTCTCTGGCGCGGATTCAAAAAGCAGGTCAGTGATCCATAGGCGTAAACTGCCCGTGCGTAGAGCGATTTGCTCTAGTCGCGGTGGGCCGGGTGCCGCAGCATTTTCCCCGGCAGCAGATAAGCACCCCGCAAAATCCAGCGTGTCGAATTCACTCGGCTGCACGAGGCGCACGCCGTTATCACCCAAAATGTAGAATCTCACGCAGGCCCCCGTCATCAGGGCGCTTTCCAAAGCAAAATAAAGGAGGCGCAGGCAGAGAAACGCTTTGGTTTCGCTGGCGAACATCGACGGCGAGACATCCATGAGCAGGTCCAGTCGCGGGCTGACCTCATCCCGGTAAAGCTTCATCGTGTAAACCCCGGTTCGCGCGTAAGCCTGCCAATTTATCCCGCGCGGATCGTCACCGGGGAAATACGGGCGATGATCCTGAAAGTCTAGAGATGAACCCGTCCCAGCCCCGAGCAATTGCCCGGTCTGCCCCCGCCACGTCTGGTGTCGGAATGGCAACTGCATCGTGCCCGCAAGCACGCGCATTTGTGAACGGATCTTCTGGAGTGGAAAAACCAGGGACATGGCCGGTCATTTTAACCACAGATTCCCCAAGATGAACACAGATTATTCAGAAGTTAAAAGCCGGAAGTTTAAAGTTGCGACGCAGTCCGAACCAAAGCGCGGGACTAAAATAGTCAGCCCCGCTATGAGGGGGAGGCTCACTTCCGTTCTCTCAAACTCGATTATCTACCCGTCAAAGTTTTCTGAGCTCTATGGGGATGTACTTTTCGTACAAGTGATAATCTTTATCTTTGGAAAGGATTTGCACCTTCCACTCGACACTACAGGCGCAAATGAGAAAGTCTGTATGCGATCCCTGGATACCGGTTCTCCTGCATGTATTGAAAAGTAATGCCCCTAATTCATAGAGCTTGTCACTGACTCGACGGCTGGGGAATGCACGCATCTGTTCCTTTAGCTCATCATACATCCTCTCATCCCGTATGCCCGATAATATCTCTTGTCGGATGGGGGCTATCATGACCACTTCATCGGCATCAATTAACCGTTTCAGCTCTTTAACATATTTGCTAACGGGTGCTTTACTCCGAAATGCTTCTGACCAGACATCGGAATCCACAATAACCATTATTTCCTCCGATATTTCTTTGGGCCATCATCATCGAAATAATCAATCGTTCCAAAAAGATCGGAGGCTTTCCTCTGCTCCCTTTTGACAATGTATTCTCTCAGAGCTTCATTAACCGTATCCTTTTTTGTCCTGCCCCTACCTATCTTCAAGGCCTTCTCCAATAATTTGTCGTCGATTGATAAATTTGATGGCATGTGTAAAACTTCACACAACGAGTATGGCTTGTCAATTTTTCTTGTGCTAGAACGGCAAGGTGTGGCACCGGCTACCGAGAGCGCCACTCCGCAACAGGGTTCAAGGTTGTAGTCAAGAGGGTCATTTCGACTCGGAGCGGGTAGCCGGTTGTCCACCACCGTCTTGTTCTGCCTTGGTTTTCTTTGCCGGAGTCATCTTCTCAGCAGTAACGTCCAACAAGACCGTGTGCTCAAGCGGGTCGTCTCCAGAATAGGACGGCCGCGGGCTCATGAAAATAGAGTAGATCAACCTTCCTTCAGAGTCCCAACCTTGGACACTCCATCTACCTCTCGGCCTCAGCTGGTCGCTGGCTGGAGCGGGAAATCCAGTCATGGTCTCGTAGCTTGGAAACGCTACCTCCACGAACTTCAATTCCTTGGTTAGGGCGAAGATCTTGCTCGACGAGTAAAATCTGTCGTCGATGGTAATTGCAAATGCCTTCGAGTCAGTTCGCCCTCCCACTCGGGGGAAATCTTCGGATCTCGATCAAGGTCGATCACAGCCTGAATCTTACCATCAGGCGAAACGGATTTTGGCACAGCGGCAATATCCGCAAAAGCCAACGCAGAAGTAGCCAAAAGAGCGAGGAGTGTGATTCTCATTTTCTTGGCGAACAAGTTGTTATCTACAAAACTCTAGATCGTGAGATTTTTCACAAGAGTCAAAATAGATTTGATGGGTTTGAATCATTTTTCTAAGTAGATATTTCCGGATATACAGATATCCCGGTCTGTTTTTCTCTTCGTGAATTTCGTGGCCTCCGAGGTGATGCAAACACCCATGAAGCCAAGAGAATCCAGAAGGACATCAGACGCAGGGCGCAGTCAGAAACTCTCGTTCCAAGATGATGGTTCCATCGGGCGAGACGCCCTCGGATGCACGCGAGACGCGTACGCTCCCCGAGCCTGCCTCTCCATCCAGAAAAAAACCCCCTCTTCTTTGTGCCCTTCGTGGTGAGATCTCCCCCTTCATTAAAAAAAATCTGTGTCCATCGATGTCATCTGTGGATTGCTTTACTCTTGGGTGGGGCTGTGATAGGG
>JAWXBN010000013.1 GCA_034440155.1 Verrucomicrobiota bacterium
CAGTTTCAAGACCTGAAACTCCACTTCCAGCAGAACAACATAACAACACACAAGACCAGCCTGAACAAATCAGCACAAACTCCAGCATGCCCGTTATCACAAGTGTTGAGCCGGAACAAATATCCCCAGAGCCTACCTCTGACCTCATTTTCGGTGTGACCAAGCGCAATTTGCTCTCTGCCCTGATGATCGCGGGTGGTGGGGCATTGCTCGTCATGACCCTGCTCTATGCCTTCTGGCCCCGGCAGAAATGATTCGGCTCGGTCTACCCCGGTTTCCGCCAAAATCTTTATCCTTTCATGAGCACTGCTTCTTGTGTTTGATCGGGCACGGGAGACGGGACGATGACGGGTTCGTGGGGAATGACCTTTTTGAACTTGGCCACATATTTTTCCCAGTCAGCCAAAATGGTTTGGGCCTTGAAGCTAGCTGTCTTATCAAAATATTTTGTCATCAGACACTTCAATGACTCCATATCCCGTAAATCAGTCAAAGATTTCACCGTCACCATTTCTGTATTCACGCGGGATTCAAATTTACCGTCTTCATCAAAGACGTAGGCGAATCCTCCACTCATTCCCGCTGCAAAATTCTTTCCGGTGAGTCCGAGCACCACGACATGGCCATTAGTCATATATTCACAACAGTGGTCACCGACGCCCTCGACAATGGCGGTAGCTCCGCTATTACGAACGGCAAAACGTTCCCCCGCCCGGCCAAGAGCAAATAGGAATCCGCCGGTGGCACCATACAGGACGGTATTACCTATGATCACATTCTGGTTCAAAACATATTTTGCATTTGGCGATGGGACGACCACTATCTCGCCACCGGACATACCCTTCCCTACATAGTCATTAGCCTCGCCAGTAAGGGTTATTTTCACACCTTGGACTAAAAAGGCCCCTAGGCTTTGCCCTGCACTGCCTTTGAGCTTGAGCTCTATAATATCCGGTGGCAACCCATGATCACCATAACGGTATGCGATCTCACCGGACAAACGCGCCCCTATGGATCGGTTCGTATTCTTGACTTTGTAACTCAGGCTAATGGGCGTTTTCTCGCGTAACGCATCTTTGGCATCCTGTAATATCACCTCATCTAAGGGACGATCCGCCCGATCATTACTCTCGATAATATGGTAACGGGATGACCCCTCTTCATAGGGTGGCATAAAAAGCAATTTGCCCAAATTAATCTTATTAGCTTTCGGGTGCCCCTCCACTTCCCTTTGTTCAAGAAGCTCCGTGCGCCCGATGACATCATTAAGGCTGCGTGCACCGAGGGAAGCGAGAATTTCACGAACCTCTTGGGCCACGCCATTAAAAAAATTAATCACCATCTCCGGGGAACCTTTGAATTTCGCGCGGTATTTCTCATCTTGGGTAGCCACTCCGACCGGACAATTATTCAGATGGCACTGACGTACATAGACACAACCCAAGGAGATCATGGCTGCCGTTCCAAAATTATATTCTTCCGCGCCAAGCAAAGCCCCCATGAGGATATCCCGCCCGGTTTTCATTCCTCCGTCGGTGCGGAGTACGACACGTCCCCGAAGGCCATTCATGACAAGGACTTGTTGGGCCTCTGCGATACCGAGTTCCCAAGGGCCACCGGCATTTTTAATCGAACTCAAAGGTGATGCACCGGTGCCCCCGTCATGACCGCTGATCAGGATCACATCTGCATAGGCTTTTGCGACTCCGGCGGCGATGGTCCCCACGCCGGCCTCAGAGACGAGCTTGACACAGACCTTTGCCCGGGGATTGACTTCCTTCAGGTCGTAAATCAGCTGGGCTAGATCTTCAATACTATAGATGTCATGGTGAGGAGGGGGAGAAATCAACATGATCCCAGGCATACTCCGGCGCAAGCGCGCGATCATCGAGGTGACTTTCATTCCCGGAATCTGTCCACCTTCCCCGGGCTTAGCACCTTGGGCAAGCTTGATCTCGATTTCACTGGCACTTGCCAGATACTCGGCAGTCACACCGAAACGTCCGGAAGCCACCTGTTTAATCGCGCTATTAGGGAAATCCCCGTTCGGCCTCCGATGAAAACGCCCTTGATCCTCGCCACCCTCGCCGCTATTTGATTTCCCACCGATTTTATTCATCGCGATAGCCAATGTCTCATGGGCTTCAGGAGACAATGCCCCGAGGGACATGCCAGCTGTGGTAAAACGGCGCCTGATCTCTTCGACCGGCTCGACTTCATCTAGGGGAATCGGCGGTTGTTTTTTGAACTCTAATAAATGTCGCAAGGCAACAGGCACTTGGGTGCGGGCCATTTCCGCATAAGTTTTATACTCTTCCTGTGTCCCTGATTTGACAAATGTATGAAAATTTTTGATCACAGGCCCCGTCCAGGCATGCATCTCTCCATTTTGGCGATTCCGGTAAAATCCGGCATCCACCAGTTTAACGCTTTCATCGGGATGTTTGAATGCAAGATCATACCGACAAATCGACTCAGCAGCGATCTCAGGGTAACATATCCCACTGATTTGGGACTCTGTGCCAGCAAAACATTCACTCATCACCTTCTCACCGATCCCGATTGCTTCAAATATTTCAGCTCCCCGGTAACTGGAAACACAAGATATGCCCATCTTTGACATGATCTTGAGGACTCCTTTATCGATGGCCTTCCGGTAGTTCTTTAAGGCTTCAGCATAGGTCTTTCCTTCTACGCCCTCTTTACCCCCTTTTGAAATCATTTCACGGAAAGTCTCGAAAACCAGATATGGATTCACCGCGCTGGCTCCATAACTGACCAAACAAGCGACTTGATGGACATCCCGGACTTCCCCGCTCTCGATAATGATGCTGCACCGCATTCTTTTACCCGTCCTGATGAGATGATGATGAACCGCCCCCAATGCTAAGAGCATCGGGACCGGAACATTCTCATGGTCCGTTTTCTTATCAGAGAGCACGAGCAAAGCGGCGCCCTTATCCACCGCATTTTCAGCAGCCGCGCAAATCCGACGGATCGCCGGCTCAAGGCCTTCATTGCCAGCAGAACGCTGAAAAACACAGTCTATGGCCTCGGAATGAAAACCTTTTGATCCCAGGTTCTTGAGTTCACCAAGCTCATGATTAAAAACTACGGGACTCGAAAGCCGGATCAAACGGGCATGTTTCTCCGATTCACCCAAGAGATTTGGCCGGTGGCCGAGATAACAATCCAAGCTCATGACCAAACGCTCCCTGATCGGATCTATCGGCGGGTTAGTCACCTGGGCAAATTTCTGTTTAAAATAGGTATAAAGCAGGCGGGGTTGATATGACAAAACAGCCAAGGGAGTATCATCCCCCATGGAGCCAAGCCCTTCTTCACCCCTTTCACCCATGGGTTTTAGAACTAGGGAGAGTTCCTCAGTGTTATATCCATGGGCAAGTTGGAGCTGTGTATTTGTCAGGATATCAATGTCACCCTGAGGCTCCGGAACCGGAGTCTGGGCAAATTGCGCATCGAGCCTGACTAAATTATTTTTTACCCAACTGGCATAGGGTTTGCCTTTGGAATATATTTTCCGGATCTCATCACTCCTGAGAAGAGCTCCTTTGGCTGTGTCGATAGCAATTGTTTCACCGGGTCCCAGACGGCCTTTTTCCACAACATTCTTATCATCCACATCGACCAATCCGACTTCTGAGCCCATGAGCACCATTCCGTCATTAGTCACTTTATAACGGGCAGGCCGGAGTCCATTCCTGTCCAAGGTGGCCCCGATCGTAATACCATCCGTATAAACGAGTGCGGCCGGGCCGTCCCATGGTTCATTCAAACAGGCATGAAAATCAAAAAATCCACGGGTTTCCTCATCAATGTCATCAATCTCACTGAGTGCAGGTGGGACAAGCATCATCATGGCATGCAAGACCGGGCGACCGGACATCACGAGGACTTCCAAAGCATTATCCAAGCTCGCCGAGTCACTCAATGACGGCTGGATAATCGGTTTAAGAAGGTCAATATCTTTACCCCAAAAGTCAGCCTGTAACTCAGCCTCACGGGCTTTCATCCAAATCCGGTTCCCATTAATCGTATTAATCTCCCCGTTATGCGCAATCATCCGGAAAGCCTGGGCGAGCGACCATGTCGGAAAGGTATTCGTACTGAAACGCTGGTGGAAAATAGCCAAGGCCGTCTCATAATCAGGATTCTGTAAATCCTTGTAGAATTTCTCCAGTTGGTTCGAGGCCAAAAGCCCCTTGTACACAATCAACCTGTGGGACATGCTACAAATGTAGAAATCTTGAATTTTGAGTTCCCCCACCTTTTTTTCAATCTGGTTACGGGCTAAAAAAAGAGCACGTTCATATTCGTCATCTGTCATCTTTTCTTTTCGCCCGACAAAAACTTGCTGGATATGGGGGAGAGTGGCTTTCGCCTTGTCACCCAGGACCCGTTTATTGAGCGGAACCTCGCGCCAACCAAGGTGATGGAGCCCCCTTTTTTTCAAAGTTTCCTCGACGATATTCCTGCAAGTCGCCTGATGATAACCATCCGTCGGCAGGAAAATCATCCCGATACCCAAGTCTTGTGGCTGGTAGAGGCTGTATCCAAGCCTTTGAACCTCGGGAATAAATAGTTTGTGAGGAATTTGAGTCATCACACCGGCACCATCACCGGTTTTTTGATCGGCATCTATGGCCCCGCGATGAGTGAGATTAATCACTGACTGGATCGCTTTGCGGAGAATAACATTAGATTTACGCCCATCAATATTGGCAACAAATCCAACCCCGCAGTTATCATGTTCATTTCTGATATGATAAAGGGATTTTTTCCACTCCGGCCGACTGTCTATGATCTGTCCGTAATGCATTTTTTATATCGTCTTCCTTTAAAAGGGGATTATTTTTATCCTGAAATTATTATACCATATTTCAAATGCAAGCGCAAATCGTGCCATTTCTGGAATTTTCATTTATTTCATGGTTACTGAATGATAAAGTCTTGACGTGACACACTCCTGAAAATCTGTAGGTCTATAGGGCTTATTTATCAATTATGTCATTGGAACACGATATTCGCTCTGCGGAAGGCTACTTTGAACTCAGCATGTTCGAGGAGGCACTTGAGGAGGTCAAGAACCTCCCTGAGGAATACCGGTCAACCCCACCGATGCTCTCGATTGCAGGACATAGCTTGTTAACATTAAAGCGATGGAAACAAGCCCTCGAAATCTTTTCATTACTCGTACAGCTTTCCCCTACCAATCCTGATGGATATCTTCATGCCGCTTTTTGCCTGCATGAACTCCAGAAAACTGCCGAAGCCAAAGAAATGTTACTCGTGGGTGCCATTCACTTAAAAGGTAATGCCGTTTTTTATTATAACCTTGCGTGTTATGAATGCCTCCTTGGTAACCTCGACTATGCCGAGGAGCTCCTCGAACAGGCCATGACCATGGATGCCCATTTTAAAACCTCTTGGCTGAGTGATCCGGACCTTGAACCCCTCCGGGAAAGGTTTTTGAAGTAGGCAGCCTGCCTAATAATTCTGCCTCAAGGCCTGAATAGGCTCCATGCGCGCCGCACGGATGGCGGGGATCAATCCGGCCAGTAAACAGATCAAAATGGACACCCCGCAAATCACCGCCACATCCGATGACCGGGTCAGAGCAGGGATCGAATCGAAGAGATATATCTCCTTCGGAAAAACCTCGATGTGAAATACATTTGCCAAAATATCTTTTACCGGGTTACGGAACTCCACAAGAAACAAACCACTCGCCAGACCACAGGCTGTCCCAAGCAGCCCCACAATCAATCCTTGGGAGAGGAATATCCAAAGAATCTGGATGGAACGGGCCCCAAGGGCTTTCATCAGGCCGATATCGTGGGTTTTCTGGACAGTCACTGTAATCAACGTGCTCATAATCCCGAAACCTGCGACCAAAACAATAAAAGTCAGCAGGAAAAACATCATGCTTTTTTCCGTCGCTAATGCCTGGAAAAAACGTTGGTTAAGCTCCATCCAATCACGCGCTTGGATCGGCAAATGTAACTTTTGATTCAGCGAGGCTTTGATCTCATGGGCTTTAAATGGATCATCCGTCATCAGGGCGATACCATGCACACCCCCATTGAGACTGTATAACCGCTGGGCCGTGTCAAGATTCACAAATATGAACCCTAGGTCATACTCAAACATGCCGGAGTGGAATATCCCTTTTACGGTAAGTTCCGTAGGAAGGTAAAACTCTTCATCACCTTTCTTCGCGTCTTTCTGTTTCTGGAGGATGCTCGTAATATTGCGGGGGGAATACACGATCATCTTATCCCCGACTTGCATCCCGAGTTGTTTGGACAACTCAGTGCCGATAATGACAGAATCATCCGAAAGGTCGAATTCACCTTGAATCAGATAATTCTGCAATTTGCTCACATCCCGCTCTTTTTCAGAGTCGATGCCCTTCATATAGGGAGTGGAAATCTTATTCATGTACTCGATCAGGACAGGCCCCATGACAAAGGGAGCCGCAGCCTTAATCCGGGGTTCTTGCTTGATCACCTCGAAAACTTCTGCCGGATTAAGAATGATTCCGCCATTCGCCACAGTCAAATGGGCATTCATCCCGAGTATCTTCTCGCGCAAATCACGCTGAAACCCACTCATCACAGAGATCACCAAAATCAAGACCATCACGCCGAGGGTCACTCCTATGACCGAGATGATTGTGATCACGGAGACAAAGGTTCTCTTCGGCTGCAAATAACGCAGCGCCATAAATGGTTCAAAAGATAATTTCATATTATTTACCGCTATTTATCCGGAAAAGTAATCATATTGGGCCTTTCGCCCGAGTAATACACTCATATCATCAAAGGCCCCCGATCTTCTTGTCCATCCAGCATCTGACCAGATACCCGTGATATTCCTTTACTCCTTTGGTTTAAGCAAAGGGAAAAGGATAACGTCACGGATCGACTCGACCCCCGTTAGCAAAATAGTCAGACGATCAATCCCTATTCCGATCCCGCCGGCGGGAGGCATCCCATAAGACAGTGCCGTCAGGAAATCCTCATCGAGCTTCTGGGTTTCTTCACCGGCCTGCTGTTCCAGACGCGTCCTTTGAACGATCGGATCATTCAACTCCGAGTATCCCGGTGAAATTTCCTGCCCATTGATCACCAGCTCATAAACATCCACTAGGCTCGGATCCTCAGCATTTTGCTTCGCCAGAGGAACCAATTCCACCGGCAGGTGCGTGTAAAAAACGGGGTTAATCGTTACACTCTCGACTTTTTTCTCGAATATCTGGTTAGTCACTTCAAAATCCTCCATTGCATCGGATACTTCAATATCCCACCCACGGCATTTGGCGATTTTTTGCTCACGGGAGAGGGTAAACCAATCCTCCCCTGCGACTTTTTTAATGGCATCCTGATAACGCACTCGTGGCCAGGGACCACTCAAATCAATTGTTTTTGTCACTACCCCGGCTTCATCCTTGGTTTCTATCGACAGCCCCCCGTTCACCTTCAGCGACAAGTGGCAGATCATCTCTTCGACAAGCTGCGACATTAACTCGAAATCCGCATACGCCCAATAGGCTTCTAACATGGTGAATTCCGGATTATGTTTGCGGGATATCCCCTCATTGCGAAAGTTACGGTTAAGCTCGAAAACCTTTTCAAAGCCCCCCACGAGGAGGCGTTTCAAATAAAGCTCTGGAGCGATACGCATGTAGAGCTCCAAATCCAATGCGTTATGGTGTGTTTTAAATGGCCGGGCGGCAGCACCACCGGGCACTGATTGCATCATCGGTGTCTCTACCTCCATAAAACCGCGGTTCCCAAGGAATTCACGAATCCCCGCCACAATGGCTGAACGCTTCCTGAATACCGTACGGACATCATCATTCACAATCAGATCGACATAACGCTGGCGGGAACGTTGCTCTTGGTCTGCCA
Organism: Verrucomicrobiota bacterium; assembly: GCA_034440155.1. Taxonomy (NCBI): domain Bacteria; kingdom Pseudomonadati; phylum Verrucomicrobiota; species Verrucomicrobiota bacterium. The sequence continues at coordinate 7,935 of JAWXBN010000013.1, forward strand.
AACCATGCCATTTGTCCGGAAGCGGGTGGAGCGATTTGCTCAGGACAGTCAATTCACTGACTTTAATCGAAGGCTCCCCCGTCTTTGTCCGGAAAAGCACACCCTTGACCCCGATTATATCCCCGAGATCGAGCTGGTCAGTAAAAAGCTTATAGACATCTTCACCTAACGTGTTTTTCTGGACATAAATCTGCATCCGTCCTGAACCATCTTTAATATCGGCAAAAGCACTTTTGCCCATGTCACGCCGAGTCATGATACGACCGGCCACAACCACCTGAGTCTCAGCCAGCGATTCCTCCGTGGCCGTTTCGACAAAATATCCCCGAGTCTGGACAAGGGAATGGCTCACATCAAAACGTTTTCCGAAGGGGTCAATCCCCTGATGTCGGAGGGTTTCAAGTTTCTGTCTTCGTAACTGAATCAATTCGTTTGTTTCTTCCATACGTCACTCCAAAGAAACAGAAGCACTCCCCTTCCTTCAAGTAAATACTCACGGGCTACCCGCGCGCGGATCAAAAAAGCAATTTGTTCGAGTCCTCGATCCGGCTTTTGCATGCCGGTCAAAGGTTGACATTGTTTTTGAATAAGTTTTAATCGGAATACTGAAACCATAATCCTTATTTGGAAAATAAAACTCTTATGAAAGAAGCATTCCCGAAAGTCAAATCGATCAAATACGAAGGACCAAAATCCAAGAATCCCCTCGCCTTTAAGTGGTACAATGAAAATGAAAAGGTCGAAGGAAAAACAATGAAGGATCACCTTCGTTTCTCCGTGGTTTACTGGCACACTTTCCGCGGACGTATGTCAGATCCATTCGGTGCCGGTACGGCCATCCGTCCTTGGGACGATTTTTCAGAATCAGTCGAAAACGCGCAGAACAGGGCTCGTGTCGCTTTTGAATTCATCGAAAAACTCGGTGCACCGTTTTATGCCTTCCATGATCGTGATGTCGCACCGGAAGGAAACACTCTGAGTGAGAGCCATAAAAACCTCGATGCTGTCGTCAAAGTCTTTAAACAAGAACAAAAACGCACAGGAATCAAACTCCTCTGGGGTACCGCCTGTCTCTTTGCTAATCCCCGTTTCGTACACGGCGCGGGAACAAGCTGTAATGCTGATGTCTTTGCTTATGCCGCCGCCCAAGTCAAAAAAGCCATGGAAGTCACCCATGAGCTCAAAGGAGACGGTTACGTTTTCTGGGGTGGTCGCGAGGGATATTCCACCCTGTATAACACCGATATGAAGCGTGAGCTCGACCACTTGGCCGCTCTCCTGCATATGGCCGTCGACTATAAAAAGAAAATCGGCATGAAAGCCCAATTCTTTATCGAGCCTAAACCCAAAGAACCCACCAAGCACCAGTACGACTCTGATGCGGCAGCTTGTTTGAATTTCCTCAGGGAATACGGCCTCAAGGATCATTTCCAGCTCAACCTAGAGACAAATCACGCCACACTGGCCGGTCACACGATGATGCATGAGCTCGAAGTCGCCGGTGGAGCCAATGCCCTCGGCTCAGTCGATGCGAATACCGGGGATCCCCAACTCGGCTGGGATACCGATCAATTCCCGACCGATATTTATCTCACCACTCAATGTATGCTCTCCATCCTCAAATATGGCGGACTCAAAAAAGGTGGGGTGAATTTCGATGCAAAAGTCCGTCGTGAATCCTTTGAGCCAATCGATCTTTTCTACTCCCACATCGGAGGCATGGATGCCTTCGCACGCGGCCTGAAAATCGCTGCAGCCATCCGTAAAGACGGTCGCCTGGCCAAATTCGTCAAAGACCGTTACTCCTCATGGGATAGCGGGATCGGCAAACAAATCGAACAAGGCAAGACAAACTTCGACTCCTTGGAAAAATACATCTTGGGTAAAGGCGGAGAAGCCGACCCGAACCAAAGTGGCCGCCAAGAATTCCTCGAAAATCTGATCAACGAATTCATCTAAACAAGAATCTTTTTTTCACTCTTCCAAGGCGTTTCCCGTAACAAGGAAACGCCTTTTTTGTGTTTTACGAACTTGGATTTTATGGAAGACTACACGGCAATGGTTTCCTTTCGCACAACCCGATTGATTAATGGACTTGACTGTGCACTCAAGACCATCGCCTTTCTCTGGTTCCCCGTGTGTTTTTGGTTACGCTGGACTACCGGCCCCGCCTCTTCACTCTATGACGGTTTGATCAATGCCGAGTTTACTTCACTCCTATTCATATGGATGGGATGGTTTCTGCTCTTGGCCCGTCTCATCATCACAAAACCCGATATCACTTTTCCCCGCCCACAAATCTTTGGAATTGCGTGTTTCAGTCTCTATTTTCTCTGGGCCCTGGCTTCAGTGAATTGGTCGGTTTCCGCAGCCACGTCACTGAGTCACATGGGAGTGTGGTTGCAATACCTCTTGATTATTCTTTTTTATGCAGGCGTTTTTTTCTGCTCCAGTCGGGGACTTTTATTTAAAATGCTCTCTTTTTGGTCACTTTCTTTAAGCCTACCGGTCATCTACCAATATTACCTGAATGGTTGTTATGTCCCCTATCTCGGGCTGAGTTATAATCGCTCTATTCTCGGTGAAGCCCTTTGTGGAATGGTTCCCCTATTATTTGTGTTTGGTTGGCTACATAAAGGAAAACGGGTGAACGCCGTATTGATTTGCGCCTTTCTCGGTTATCTGGCTGTGCTCCTGATGGGGCAGAGGGCACCCCTCTATGGACTCATCTTGGGATTATTAGGATTGGGTGCAGCCGGATTTATCCTGATCAAATCCTCAGATGACTTTGACAAACATACCATGAGAGTCCGTATCTTGGGTACATTTGCACTGATCATTGTTTTTTCTCTACTCTATTTAATCCCCTCCCCATTAACCGGGCAACTCAAGGACTGGGATTCCACAAAAAGGATCTATGATATCGGCCAAGCCGGCGAAGCAGGGAAATACCGTATTTTAGGCTTAGGAATATCATGGGAACAATTCAAACAACACCCCTTATTGGGAAACGGGGCGGGAACTTTTCCTCTCAATAATTTCAAAGCTCGGGAAAAACTCATGGAAATACCGTCTTGGCATTATTTAAGCCAAGTTGGATTCAGCTCGATCTTTAACCGCGCACACTGTGAACCCGCCCAAGTCGCTGCAGAGCTGGGTATCGTCGGGCTTATTATCTGGATATCCCTCTTCATTGCCTTCCCCCTTATTCTTCTCAAAACCACAGTCAAAAAATCGAACGACCAATTATTGATGATTCTTGCCGTGATTGCATCCTTCGGGGCCATCGGGATAAGTTCCTTGGCTAGTTCGTTCGGGCCGAGGACATTACTCAGTATTTTCCCTTGTTTAGTCCTTCTGGCCGCCCTCAGGCATATATTTCCCCCTACCCAGCAGGATATCCGGATTCCCCTTCCTGCTTTTTTCAGTACTACCTTATTACTTCTTCTCTTAAATATCGCCATTACGTCCCAAAAAGTCGGGGACCTGAAATCTTGTTATTATGCCGATATTGCTGAACTCCGGCTCAGCCTTAAGCCCGTTCCTTCCTTCCAAGAAATCGCCACCCTTTACGAAAAATCCATTGAGGCCTCCCCCAGACTACCCAGTGCCTATTCATCCACCGGCTTGCTGCTCGCCCGGCACGGTAAATTACCTGAAGCCTTGGAATACTTCCAAGCCGCTTATGACTTGGGGTTTCAATCCCATTTTAATCTTTTCTTAAAAACCTACTCATTGTGGTTATCCGGGAAGAAAAACGAAGCTTTGGCTGGAGCAACACAGCTCAGTCAGTTATCTCCTCAAGATGAAATATTACAAAAACAAAAACTCCTGTTTGAAAAAAATAAATCCTCATCCCTTAATAGCCATTCACCTGAAACAATCCCTTTTCTCATAGAATCCACCCTCAGAAATGAAATCGTTTTTATTTCTACTCAGGATCTTTTGGGCACCGATCAATTAGGGTTTTGGATTTATTACTATATCCAACCCTCAATTAACCATTCAGAACGGACAGAAAAGCAGTCTCTCTATTTAAGGAGCTTTTATAAAAGCCCGGTTTCAAGCCAATAAAAAGCCGCTACATATTGTAGCGGCTGAGATTATTAGTGACTATTAGATTCTTACCGTCCGGTTGCCCATGTTGCCGTCACAACTGTGAAATTAGTTTGAAATATAACATTATTTGCTGTGTTTTTAGGGGTAAATATAACACTTCCGTCAACTTTAGCTACATTTACACCTGTTCCGCCGAGGACACCTGTGTTAACCTCATATCCAGCAATCAACAAAGCAGCCGTATATGACGTCGGGTCTGTATTGAATGCTTCTGTCACCACAATATTTCCTGCATCAGAGGTGTCAGTCAGACCATAAACATAGTTATATGTCTTATCCGCAGCTTGCAGTGTCGAGTTTGTAAAGGTTGTACCATATCCTGGAACTTGGAATACAGACACCCCACCAGCATAAGTGGGAATCAATAGATTAAAATGATTCACGGATAGTGTCGGAGATGCACCTGTTGAAGGATAACTGTCATTGAAATCAGCTGCATAGAGTTTACAAGCCAAGACAACTTGTTTCATATTACTAGCACTCTTGGTGACATTAGCTTTGACCTTGGCTTTCATGACTGCGGGGACAGCCAAGCTGGCGAGGATCGCGATAATTGCTATGACGACGAGGAGCTCGATAAGTGTGAAGCCCCCTTTTATATTTCTTAATGTTTTATTCATATCAAGTTATATAAATCTAAAGGGGAATAATATCAATAAAAAAGCCGCTACATATTGTAGCGGCTGAGATTATTAGCGACTATTAGATTCTTACCGTCCGGTTGCCCATGTTGCCGTCACAACTGTGAAATTAGTTTGAAATATAACATTATTTGCTGTGTTTTTAGGGACAAATGTAACACTTCCGTCAACTTTAGCTACATTAACACCTGTTCCGCCGAGGACACCTGTGTTAACCTCATATCCACCAATCAACAAAGCAGCCGTATATGACGTCGGGTCTGTATTGAATGCTTCTGTCACCACAATATTTCCTGCATCAGAGGTGTCAGTCAGGCCATAAACATAGTTATATGTCTTATCCGTAGCTTGCAGTGTCGAGTTTGTAAAGGTTGTACCAAATCCTGGAACTTGGAATACAGACACCCCACCAGCATAAGTGGGAATCAATAGATTAAAATGATTCACGGATACTGTCGGAGATGCACCTGTTGAAGGATAACTGTCATTGAAATCAGCTGCATAAAGTTTACAAGCTAAGACAATTTGTTTCATATTACTAGCACTCTTGGTGACATTAGCTTTGACCTTGGCTTTCATGACTGCGGGAACAGCCAAGCTGGCGAGGATCGCGATAATTGCTATGACGACGAGGAGCTCAATAAGGGTGAAGCCCCCTTTTATATTTCTTAATGTTTTATTCATAATTCCTATTGTTGGTTTGAGGTTTACTGAATTGTTTTATTGACGGGGCTACTGAATGTCAACCATTAAAAATGGTTATAATTAACCTCACCAGACAATTGCTCCGTATATTTATAAACTAACTTATAACACAATAATGCGATTTTCAACTTTTTTAATAAATATTTTTCTTTCCTATGCCCCGCTTTAATGGAATCTATTCACCATTAATGGGATACAATCCTTATTTCGGTACGGCGGTTTGGTGCTTGCTGGTCTATGGACCCATTTGGTGAGACGACAAAATTCGTCGCTCCATTCCCTTTCACGGTGAAGCGCCTATCGCTCAACCCGCCGAATTTGACTAACCAATCCTTGACAGCCTCGGCCCGGGCTTGCGACAGGGTGAGATTATATTCCGCCGACCCCGTGCTATCAGTATAACCATCAATCTGAATCACCGCCTTTGGAAATTGGGTATTGATCATCACGATCAATTCATCCAATACAGGTTTTGCACCTTGTTTTATACTCGACTTATTGTAATCAAAAATGATTTTTTCACCCAGACTGATGGCTTGTCCCTGCTTGACTGCATCCACCACCTCTTCAGGCTTTTTATTTAAGAGCTCCGCTAGTTTCTGGAATCCGGGGACACCGTCTTCACTGGTCCCATTACCAGTTTGTCCCTTTTGGGCGACATCCGCATTTGGTTGAGGCATCGCTTGGGTGGACGTCGGCATCTTGCCTAAGGAATTCTGATGGATCAAATCGACCTCTTGAAAGACGGCTGATGGGGGCAGTTGCTTCAAATCGGACTTCCCCTCCGGCAAAACAATTTGCGCCTGACCCACGGCAGCCGGAGCATCCTGATATTGTGGGGGGGCCGCTGCCACTGGTTTTGTATTCTCCACGAGCCTTTGTAATGTCCTTTTTTCATCAAGAGCCATTGCCGCCTGTTCAATAGTCACTTTCGGGGGCTCCATTGTCGCCGGGGAAGGTACATCTGAAACGACTTGTGCCCGAAAAAATTTCGGATCCACATTTACCCGGGTCTGGCTGTATTTTTTCATATCCACAGGCTGTTTGCGGGATTCTTCTGACGTAAAAAAAACGTATCTAGCCAGATACAGGACAATGATATGCAACAAAATCGATATAATGAGCCCGATAATGAACCACTTGCGGAATGGCGCATTATTTTCTCCCCTGAGAATGGCTACAGTTTCATTCATCGTATTAATCTAACAGATTAAACACCGTTTGAGAACACCTAGTTCCATCGATTTATCAAAAATCATCAGAAAGGGGATGTCCACCCTCATTCTGCCAATTGATTGAAGACAACGACTTTTTCTTGCGCCCACGCCCGACATCCCCGATATTCCTTCCCTCTATGAAAATTTCTGTTCAATGGCTAAAAGATTATGTGGATTTTGACTGGTCGGCAGACGAACTCGCCGACAAACTCACCGTGGCTGGTATCGAAGTCGAAGGTATCGAAGTCCGCGGGGCGAATTTTGACCATGTCGTCGTCGCAGAGATCCTCGAGTCAAATAAACACCCAAATGCCGACAAACTCAGTGTCTGCAAAGTCACCACTGATGGCACCACTACGAAACAAATTGTTTGCGGGGCAAAAAATTATCGAGTCGGTGACCGTATCCCCCTCGCCCAACCCGGGGCTATCCTCCCTGGTGGTTTCGCCATTAAAGAAAGCAAATTGCGCGGGGAGCTTTCCCAAGGCATGATGTGTTCGGCTAAGGAACTGGGGCTTGCCGCCGATGCTGACGGGCTCTTGATCCTGCCAAAAGACACTCCCTTGGGCATACCGATCTCGGAAGTTTTCCCGACCGACACCATTTTCGAAGTCGAGATCACGCCAAACCGCCCTGACCTCCTTTCCCATTTCGGGCTGGCGCGTGAACTCGTCGCGCTGGGCGCGCGCAATTTGCGCCCACCGGAAATTAACTTTGTCGAGAGCGAAGAGCCCGTTGACGGATTCCTCAAAATCGAAAACTCGGTCCAAATCGATTGCCCTCTTTATATAGGCCGGGTCGCCCAAGGGGCGAAAGTCGCCCCCAGCCCCGAATGGATGCGCCGCCGCCTAGAGGCTATCGGAGTCCGTTCGATTAATAACGTCGTGGATATCACGAATTTCGTCCTGCACGAACTTGGTCAGCCACTCCATGCCTTTGATGGCCAAAAGCTCAAAGGTGGCAAAATCATCATTCGCCACGCCCGTAAAGGCGAAAAAATCCTCGCCCTCGATGGCAAGGAATACGCGCTTGAAGACGGCATGACAGTCATCGCTGATGAGACAGACCCCACCGCCATCGCCGGGGTGATGGGTGGAGAAAAAACGGGGGTGGATGATTCCACCAGTCATATCGTCCTAGAAAGCGCCATTTTCAGTCCCTCAAAAGTCCGCCGCACCTCACGCCACCTGACCCTCGGCAGTGATTCTTCCTACCGATTTGAACGGGGTATCGACCCGGAGGGCGTAGACTTCGCCAGCCGCCGGGCCACCAGCCTGCTGGCGCAAATTGCCGGGGCCAAGATTTTTCGTGGAAAAATAGAGCTCCGCAGCACGACCCTCGTTCCGGCCCGCCAAATCGAACTCCGTGCCTCACGTGTACGCAAATTGCTTGGATGCGAGATTCCTTCCGAGAAAATCCAGTCTATCCTCAGGACCCTTCACCTGTGTGTAGCCGAAGGCGCCGCCCCGGAGACATGGGCCGTTACCGTCCCCAGCTTCCGCCGTGATCTCATTAAAGAAATCGACCTGATCGAGGAAATCTCGCGCATCCTAGGCCTCGACGATATCCCGTCAATCCTCCGTGCGACTGTCCCGACCATTTCAATGGCCGATAAAGCCGCCGGACAGGTGAATAAACTACGCAGGTCACTCAATGGAGTAGGCTTAAGTGAAATCCTTACCCATAAACTCATTGATGAAAAACTGGAATCCGTCAACCATGCGGCGTGTGGTTTAAACTCCATCAAACTCCTCAACCCCCTGAGTGCAGACCAGAATACCCTCCGGTCAAGCTTGATCGGCAATTTGCTCCAGACTCTCGCACTCAACCGCGCCCACCAGAACCATTCCCTCGCCCTCTTTGAGGCGGGCAAAGTATTCCTAGAGTTCGAGGACAAATTGCACGAACGCCTCCACCTTTCCTTAGGGCTTTGCGGGATCAAGCATGCAAAAAGCTGGATGGCCGCCGAGGAATCCTACACTTTCTTCGACTTAAAAGCTGTCGTGGAAGCAATCGGGACCGCCTTTGGCCTTGGCACATTGGAATTCAGAAAATTGTCCCTGACAAATTCCCAAGAAAAGGTTTTTGAGCTTGTGGCTGAAACCTATGCCCACAAAAAACGTTTGGGTTTCATCTCGATCCTCTCGTATGACATCAGAAAATCCTTCGGGTTGCCCGAGGCGACATTTGTCGGTGAATTAGACCTGACCCACTTACTCATTCCTTCCGAGCAACGCCCGCAAGTCACCGCACCGGCAAAATTCCCTGCATCCACCCGTGATGTGGCCCTCTTGGTCCCCCAAACCATCACAAACCAGCAAATCATCCATGCCTTCCAAAAGCATGCTCCGAACCTGCTCGAAAGAATCGAATTGTTTGATATTTTTACTGATAATACAGGTCAGAAACTGCCTGCTGATAAAAAAAGCATGGCCTATTCCTTGACTTACCGTTCTTTAGACAAAACATTGACCGACCAGGAAATTAATCAAGCCCATGACCAACTCCGTAACAAAGCGGCGGCGGATGTGGGTGCGACTTTCCGGGAGTAATCTATTTTTTACAGGGACTCTCTGAGGCAGCGGGCCTTGAGGATCCTTAGGACTTTTCCCCCTGCGGTGTTCGCGAGGGTACGACATTTTTTGAGCCGATGTTTATCTGAATCGGGAGCATAAGCTTTAGCCGGGTAAAGGCAGGCCTTCACTGGAAGTCTGCAGCCGGTAGAGCCGCACCCACCTGGATCTACCAGGGTTCAAATAAAATTCGTACCAGACGGCACAGGTGGGGGGTTATTTTTTAGGAGGGGCCCCGATCAGATTCGGCGGAGTGATTAATATCTGTATCTGCACTTTCCGGGACGCATTTGTATCCTGCAAGGTTTCACCGCCAGAAGTGGAAGAAACGGTACCTCCCACCAAATTTTGCGGGGCGATTTGCAGCGAATTGCTGAGGGCCGCCAAAAAAGCCTCTTTTTTTGCCGGATCTATTTCGATGATCATTGTTTTTAAGGAATCCCCCACAGGTTTCAAATCACTTCTCTTCTCGGCAAGTTTCCCCTCTACAAGGGCTGATGAATACTTCCGGGCCATTTGCTCCACAATCCTAACCGTTTCTTCGCTGGATACTTTCGATTGGAAAACCGGTATTGCCGCTGTAACAGTATCAACCTCAGGTTTGACTCCACCGTCGGATGGCACTGATATTTCTGCCAGTGTAGAATCCGCACCCATGGACTCATCACGCATTTCATTGCCCGCAAGCTCGATGGTCACAATCACTTCATCCACAGTAACCATACGCCTGTTTGGGGCCATTTTTTCTATACTGGAATCAGTCTTGGTCAAGGCCACGGATGATTGTTCGCTTTTTTGATCCATCACTTTTTGCAGTGATTGACCTGCCGCTAGTGGGGGAGATACCCGCTGAGGCCTATCCATCTGCCACCAAATAACGGTGGCCACACCGAAAATCAGGAGGGCTGCCAGAGATGAGACGGCAAATGTATTTTGAAAAAGGAAATCAGACCAGCCATGCCACCAGCTCGAAGGCTGCGGAATCTTTTCGGGCTCTTCTTCACGCGCAATTTGCTCGCGTACCCGGGCAAGGAAATCCGGTGGTACCGGCACCCGGGTTTTCATTTTCCTTAAATCATTTTCGAGTGGGTCACTCATATTTGGCTCCGATCCCAAGACGTTTTAAAATTGTTTTTAATTCCTCACGCGCCCTTGAAATACGTGACTTTACTGTTCCTACATTTAACCCCGTAATCACGGCGATCTCATCATAACTCAATTCTTGAATCTCCCGGAGAATCAGGATTTCCCGGTGGTCGGGGTCGAGTTTCCCGATTGCCCCGGTGAGTTGGCCAAATCTCTCCGCGCTCATTAACTCATGATCCGGTTGCACAGTGGATGTCAGCTCTGGCCGGGCGGCAAGGGCCTCCCCGTAATCCTCATGTTGCAGGCTCACATGGGCCGATGCCTTGCGGCTGGCCAAATGCCGGATGCGGTTAAGCACTACCCGCCGGGTAATCGTGTAAAGCCATGTCTTAAAGCTCGATCTTTCCTCAAATTGCGGCAGGGCATGATAAACTTTGACAAAAACATCCTGCGCGGCTTCCACCGCCTCATCATGATTCTGGAGCATTTGATAGGCCATATTAATGACCAATGACTGATAACGGCGCACAAGCTCGTCGAATGCCTCTTCCCGGGCCTCCTTCTGGAAGGCTCTGACTAGTTCCGAATCAATCATGGGTTCTGTAGGATCAGACACCGGTCCGGAACTATTGGTTCCATCCATTTTACTGCTTATTTTCGGATTTCAGATCGCGGCGCATGAGGTTCACGATCCCTTCTTTTACGCTAAGCCCTTTATAAAGAAGAGCATAGACACCTGTCATAATCGGAGTCTCGACTTTGACCCTCTGGGAGAGTCCGGCGACGGAACGGGATGTATTTACCCCTTCAGCGACACTTTTTTGGGCGGCCAAGATTTCTTCGAGTTTGAGTCCACGCCCCAGCATCTGGCCGAGGGTACGGTTACGGCTGAGATCACTGAAACAAGTCACCATGAGGTCTCCGACTCCACTTAATCCGCTCAAAGTCTCGTGTTTTGCCCCGAGGGCCACGGCCAAACGGGTCATTTCGTACAGTCCCCGGGTAACCAAAGATGCTTTGGAATTATTCCCTAATCCCAATCCATCACAAATACCGGCCGCGATGGCTAAAACATTTTTAAAGGCCCCACCCACCTCTACCCCGATGACATCATCGCTGGTATAAACCCGGTAACGGTCCGAGGAAAAAGCACTCTGGCAATCCACTGTCAGGGATTCACTCATTGAAGCCACCACAGCGGCAGCCGGCATTCCATGGGCGATTTCTTTGGCGAGATTTGGCCCGGAGAGGACACCCACTTGATCTGTCCCGATTTCCTGAGAGATAATCTCGGTCATCCGTGAGCCCGTCCCGTTTTCGATTCCTTTAATTGCGGAAACATAACGCAAATTGCGCGCGCCCGCTTGTTTGGCGACTTCCCTACAAACATCCCTCAACCCGTGGGAGGGAACGACGCACAAGACAAGTTCCGCCCCCGACAATGCCGCAGACAGGTCAGCAGTAACATTGACCGCTGGAGGTAATGCGGCACCAGGCAGATGGATTTTATTCTCCCGGGACTCCGCAATTTGAGCGACAAACTCCTGATTACGTCCCCAGAGTGAAACTTGATTGTAGTTATGGGCAGCTAAAACACTGAGTGCTGTACCCCATGCTCCTGTTCCCAAGACGGCTATTTTCATTGATCGGAAAGCTCCTGTTTTTTTTGTCCGAAACGGTTCTCCGTTCCATTTATCAATCTCCGGATATTACTCTTGTGCCGGACAATGGCAAGTATTCCGAGAACCGAAGCAAAAATCGTGAATGGCAGGAATTCAGGCATGCCCCAATAAAACAGGGCAGTAACCAAGGGTAATGCCGCCGCGGCGATAATCGATCCCAAGGATACATAGCGGGAGATTTTAAAAACAACGATAAAAACCACGATCACCATTACTGATACCACCGGCATCAATCCGATGAGGGCACCGGCACTGGTAGCGATGCCTTTGCCCCCTTTAAACCCTAACCATGGAGTGTAATTATGCCCCAGAACGGTACAAACCGCGGCTACGAGTTTGAGAGTGATGATATTGGGCTGGTCTTTAAAAAGGAAAGCGACCAGAAGGACCGGTAACATTCCTTTCAGAATGTCAAAGGTAAGCACAAAGCTCCCCCAAACCTTACCCAATACCCGGAAAGCATTTGTCGCACCGATATTCCCGCTGCCTTGGGAACGGATATCAATCCCCTTGAGCTTGGCCACAAGGAAGCCAGTCGGGATCGAACCCACTAAAAATGAGATTAAAGCTGTAATCAGGACGTTTATCATCGGTTCCATGTTATTAAAAAAAGAATTCCTTCTTTTCTTTCATTTCCAAACAAGTTATTGACTAGTGACTTTGTATGAATCGTCAATCGAAAGCTCAAAAGAAAATAGTCATCTCCTCTGGCTCCAAACAATTTTCCCTTTCCGGGCTGCGCAAATTGTGCGGCCGCTGGAAAAAGGAGGGGCTCGTCGTCGGCCTGACCAATGGCTGCTTTGACTTGCTCCACCGGGGGCACGTGACCTACCTCGAGAAAGCCCGGGGACATTGTGACAAACTCATTGTCGCAGTCAATAGTGACAGTTCGGTCAAAGCCCTCGATAAAGGACCAAACCGCCCCTTGAATACCGAAACCGACCGTTCCTATGTTTTGGGTGGGCTCGCCTGTGTCGATGCCACCGTGGTTTTTAGTGAACCCACTGTCACTAAGGTGATTACAGCGATTTGCCCTGATCTTTATTTTAAGGGGGGGGATTATACACTTGCCACCCTGGACCCGGACGAAAAAAATGCTGTCTTGTCCGGTGGTGGTAAAATCAAACTTATCCCGTTAGTTCCTGGAAAATCCACAACCAACCTCGTTAAAAAGATGAGGGGCAAATAAAAATGATGAAAATGGTTATTATGGGTTCCGGCACGGGGACGAATTTCGATGCAATCCACCAAACTGTGTCTGAAGGCAGTCTCTCCGCGCAAATTGCTCTGGTGATTAGTGATAAGCCTGACTCCCTTATTCTTTCCAAGGCCCGTAACCATAATTATCCAATCGAACACATCCTCGCCAAAGAATCGGATAAATTGCTCGAACGTCTCCTGCAAATTGCGCCAGATTACATTATCTTGGCCGGATACATGCGTATTTTGTCTCCCTTGATCGTTGATTCTTTTCCGGAGAAAATCATTAATATCCATCCTTCCCTGCTACCCAAATATCCTGGTATCCACGCCCCCCAACAGGCTATCGAGGCCGGGGAAATCGAAAGCGGATGCACCGTTCATTTTGTCGATACCGGCGTGGACACCGGCCAGATTATCGCCCAAGCCCGTGTCCCCATCCTCCCTGAAGACACAAAAGAATCCCTCCACGCCCGCATTCAAGATGAGGAACACAAACTCCTCCCTGAAGTCCTCATGCAGCTGGCGACCTACTAAATTACAATAAAAAATCCCTCTGGGCTGTGGGCCCCGAGGGATTAAAGAAAATCGCCTTGGTCAGGAGGTTTAAACCTTACCACAGACCGAGACTTTGAGTCCGAGCTCACTCATCATCGCTGCTTTCAGGAAAAGAGCCTTTTTCGCATCGGCCAATGTCGGCGCATAGGCGACTTGGATGTGGTTAGACTTATGCCGGGCCATCATCTGGTCACGGCTAATGTCTTGGAGGACCACATGCATGATCGGCCATTGTGGCGTGGAGAGTCTCCAGCGTTCTTCGGTTTCTTCCTGGGGGAGATCCACAACTTCACCAAGGCCGGTATCATAACGCAATTTTCCACCTTCGATAAAAACACGGCTCCAAACGATCCAACCCGGCTTGCTAATCCCCTTCATGGTCCCACCACCGAGGCGGAAATA
>JAWXBN010000014.1 GCA_034440155.1 Verrucomicrobiota bacterium
CGGTCACCAGTGCGCAGGGGGTAGCTCCACACCGCACCTTGCTCGGGGGCGAGGACGAGGGGGAGGGCGGAAACGATATATTGGTAGAGACTATAATCGGTCTGGTCGCTGGTGGACTGGATACTCAAGCGGCTGAGCATGGCATAGTCCATCCGGAGGCCACCACTCCCGCAATTCTCGATAATCAAGTCGGGGTAACGCACGAGCAATTTGTCCAGCCATCCGAGGAAAGCGCGGTTATGCCCGAGTAAACCCTCACCGAAACTCTCGGCATTTACCTCGGTGCCGATACCGCCATTAATATTATAATCCATCTTGATGTAACCCACCCCGTAGTCCTTGACGAGACGGTCGACGACTTTATCGACGTGTGCCACGACATCGGGATGACGGAAATCGAGCTGGTAACGGGCATGGTCGACGATGGCACGGCCATGGCGTTTGAAGAACCAATCATCAGGGACTTGTTTGACCATGGGACATTCGATACCCATGACCTCGGGTTCGAGCCACAGGCCGGGGATCATTCCTTTTTTGCGGATATAATCGATGGGTTCCTGGATGCCGCCGGGGAACCGCTTGGCACTGGGGAGCCATTCACCGACACTGGGCCACCACCAGTCGTCTGAATACCATCCGCAGTCGATGACGAAATATTCGCAACCCACTTCCGCAGCGGCATCGATCAGGGGCAGGAGTTTTTCAGTGGTGGGATCACCATTGAGGCAATTCATATAATCATTAAAGATCACGGGCAATTTGCGGTTGTCCTCATTCTCGCGGCGGATGGCACGGCGGTAATGGTTAAACTCATTGGCGGCATCGGCGACACTGCCTGCGATGGCCCCGACTCCAGAGGGCACTGTCGAAAAGGCTTGCCCCGGCGCGAGCAATTTGCACCAGTGCGACTCTTGTTCGGTCGGGCCACTGACACTCAGGTAGAGGTCTTTGCCACCGTCGGCGATTTCAAAATGCCAGGAGGCGTTGTGTTCGACCTGCCAGAAAAGAACGGTTCCGGCCTCGGTATTTTCAAAGTATCCGAGGGGTAACTGGTTTGAGGACGACCACGTGCCGACATTCGACCAGGCGAGGCGGTTAGTCGAGCCTCCGAGGCCGGTGAGCCCGAGATCGGGGAGTTTGTGGCGTTTGAACTGGGCTTCACCATACCAGGTATTAAACCCGAGATTAATAAAACATTTGTCATTCCAGTGGCGGGCACCTTCTTTGGCGATGCCGGTGAGGTGGAAGCTGGAGACAAAAATCAGGGGTTGGATTTCTGAGCCCCGATTAATGACCTCTGTCCAAGCTTGAAGGGCGGGTAGGCCATCGAAAAATTGCCAATGAACAATGACCTCCAGACCTTTTTCTTCCTTCTGGACGATTTCGATTTTGCGTCCCTGACTGGAACGGTAGTCCTTGTGTGAGACGTATTCGAGGCGGATACCCGGGCACGTCAGGGTGTGTTTTTGGCCGTGGTGCCCCCACTGGTTTTCCCCAGAGACTTGGATTTCCACGAGTTTATAATATTGGCCCAGGTCTTTGTCTTCAGGGACTTTTGCCGGATCAAAGGCGGCGGCTTGGAAATGGAGGAGGCGAACAGGCCCGGACTCGGGGATTCCTAAGACGATTTCGAGTTGGCCTTCAGTGATCGGGATGAGTTCTTTCATAGGGATAGGTAATACAATGGTTTTTTAAAGATTACGGACATCAATGATCCCCCATAGTAAAAGAGGAAATCATGTTTTGGAAAGAAAAACATTATTTGGTCACGCGGCTTTAGGGCTAGCGCACGACTGAATCCTCTACCGGACATATCCTCCCCACATCAATCTCCCGCTGCCTTGAGGCGCGGAGGATTTATTTTTTCCACTCGGTGACTTTTTTGAGGAATGCGTCGGCTTCTTGCTCGGAGCCAGCTGCGGTGGTGATGGCGACTCCTTCGGGTTTTAGCGTGGAAATGATCGCATCGAGGTCATTGTAACCGCACTCGATGATTTGGATTCCTTTGCCTGCATCTTGGATTTGTTTATAAACATGGATCCAGTCTTTGGGTGTGCCGTTACCTGCGCCAAAGACCCACTGGACAGCATCGAGTTTCTTCATTCCCAGAATCGCCGGGAGGTGTTGCAGGGCATTTGGTCCGTCGAGGTGGTAGATGGATCGGTCGAGGAATTCGATCTCCTTTTCGAGACGTTCGACAAAATATTTTTTATAGCTGCGCGGGGAGATCATGCAGGAGAAATCATTACTCGGTACATAATATTTACCTTCCGTGTAGAGGGGAGCCCAAGTCGTCGTCATGACCTGTCCTCCGGCCTGCATGAGGTCGTACTGGAGATTGTAAAATTCCTCAAAGGCGGGCTGGATTTTTTGCAGCAATGCCTCCACCTCATCGGGAGACTCCATCATGTCGATGCAAAATTGCTGAGGTTCACGTAATGACGCAGCTAAATCCCCGCCGGGATGGATATCGGTAATGCCGGTAATGAATTTCCCCTTACCCTTCTCGACCCCGAGCTTGATCAACTCACAGATTTTTTGGATGTAGAAATTATCCGGGTCGAATTTAAGCCCTTCCACCTGGTTCCAGTCATGGATCACCGGTTTCGACCAGCTGGTGTATTCGCTGAACTCGAGTTCCGCACCGAACCCGCAGGACATGACCTCAGGACCGAGGTTCGGGAAAAAAACCGGGATCGAGTCACCTTTCCAAAGGATATTTTCCGTAAGGGCCAAAGCCATTTCGACGGCGAACTCCACATCCAGCCAGCGTTCACGGTTTGAAGCAAATTGTTTTTGGGGCCAGGGTTGAGCATTGGTTTTAGCGGTGGGGATATGGACAAAAGGGCGGTCCAGCACCGAACAATTCCAGAAAGCCTCCATACGATTTAGGCTTACTTCGAGGTCGGGCTTTGTTTCGAGATAGCTTTTCATAAGGGGAGCATAATATCATGATGAGGGAGAGATTTCTTCCGGTAATTTATGAATATATTCCTGAATCCTGTGGTGCTCTCCGTTATTTTGTCTTTGCCATGTAAAGAGGACTGGGTTTATCTTTTTGCTCACCTATGCCATTTCCTACTGATATCAAGATTGCGCAATCGTGCAAGATGACACACATTAATGATATTGCGCGCAAGCTGGGGATCGATCCTGAGCTTCTCGAGCATTACGGTAAGTATAAGGCGAAGCTGCCCTTGAGCCTGATCGATGAGGACAAGATCAAACATGCCAAACTCATCCTCGTGTCTGCGATTACTCCCACGCCTGCGGGGGAAGGTAAGACAACAACATCCATCGGATTGTCCGAAGGCTTAAATAAGATCGGGCGCAAGACCACCGTGGTCTTACGTGAACCCTCACTGGGCCCGGTTTTCGGGATCAAAGGGGGGGCGGCGGGGGGCGGCTACTCGCAGGTGGTACCGATGGAGGATATTAACCTTCATTTCACGGGGGACTTTTCAGCCGTGGAGAAGGCGAACAATTTGCTCAGTGCACTCATTGATAATAACCTCCACAGCCGCCAATATTCCCTCGGGCTGGATCCTACAGCGATTTATTGGAAGCGGGTCATGGATATGAATGACCGGTCGCTGCGTTCGATCAGTATCGGCCATGGCGGGCGCGGTAACGGTATCCAGCGCATGGACGGGTTTAATATTACGGCGGCCTCCGAGGTGATGGCGATATTGTGTATGGCGAAGAATCTTAAAGACCTCAAACACAAACTTGGATCGATCTTTGTGGGATTCACACACGACAAGAAGCCGGTGTATGCGCGGGATTTAAAAGCGCAGGCGGGCATGGCGCTTTTGATGCGTGATGCGATCAAGCCGAACCTGGTCCAGACCCTGGAAGGTAACCCGGCGATCATCCATGCGGGGCCGTTTGCGAATATTGCGCAAGGCACGAATACGATTCTCGCGACAAAGATGGGTCTGTCCCTGAGTGATTATTGTGTGACGGAGGCGGGATTTGGCGCGGACCTTGGCGCGGAGAAATTCCTGAATATCAAATGTGGTTACGGGCACTTGGCCCCACAGGCGATGGTGCTGGTGGCGACGATCCGGGCGATGAGACACCACGGAGGTGCTTTAAAGGAGGAGTATAACACGCCTTCCCTCGATCGGGTGAAACGGGGATTCGAGAATCTGGAGAAACATATCGAGAACTGCCGTAAATTTGGATTACATCCGGTGGTGGCGGTAAATCGTTTCCCGTCGGATACTAGGGAAGAGACGGAGTATATCATTGACCGTTGTGCGGAGATGGATATCCGGGCGGTGGTGTGTAACGGTTTTGCCGAAGGGGGCGAAGGAGCGCGGGAACTGGCCTCGGCGGTGGTGAGTGAGCTCGACAGCGGGAGGAATCATTTTAAACCCCTTTATGACTGGAACCTACCGGTCAAAGAGAAGATCGGGACGATAGCGCGGGAGATCTACGGGGCGGAGGGGGTTGATTACACGGAGAAAGCGGAGGCGGGACTGGAAACCATTCAGCGACTGGGGATCGGGCACTTGCCGATATGTATGGCGAAGACTCAGAAATCACTCAGCGACGACGAGAAACGTATCGGGCGCCCGAGGGGATTCCGGGTCACGGTGCGGGAGTTTGAATTTGCGGTGGGAGCGGGATTCATCATCCCGATCCTAGGGGACATGATGCGGATGCCCGGCCTACCATCGGTCCCGGCCAGTGAAGGCATGGATATCGACGACGACGGCGTCATCTCAGGCTTGTCGTAAGGAAGTTATTCACCCAGCCAAATATTTGATCGAGTGAATATAAGGAGACCTCTTTTAGAAAGACTCGCCCCCCATTATGCCGTTAGTAACCGTCAGCCTTTCATAAATCTGGGACTCAGGCTATCGAGGTCATGTGGTTAGATACGCACGGGCAAACCCATTTCCACGATTTGGTTTGGCGGGATACCGTAATGGTCGCGCACGGGGCGGGCATTACGGCTCATGAGCCCGTACAGACTTTTTTGCCAGCGCCAGAGCCGGGAGTTGCCGCCGTAAAAGATGACTTCACGGTTAAAATAATAGGTGGTGCGGCCATGTTGGATCGGAAGCCCGTTGAGAGTGAGGATGTCGATGATCTGGGAAAGTTTCGGGGTTTCTATATATCCATGGGGCACGATGACGCGGGTGAAACCCTCACCCAGATCTTCGATTTCAATGTCTTTGACCATGTCCACGCGTGGAACGGGCTGGGTCATGATACTCATGATAATGACGCATTGATGGATGCATTGGTTATTCTTGAGATGATGGAGTAAGACCACGGGCACACCGGTCGGACGCCCGGCCATAAAGATGGCTGTACCAGCGACTCGGTGGACATGGGAGTCCTTGATGTCCTGGATGATTACGGGCATTTCTAGCTGGTTTGAGTAGAGGGTTTGCATAATGTGGGTACGCCCCGTTTTCCAGACGTACATGATGGAAAGGAGTGCGGCCCCGACCAGAAGGGGGAACCAGCCGCCGTCGGCGATCTTATGGATATTTGAAAAGAAAAAGGCTAAATCCACGATCATAAAAATCGTACATAACCCCAGAGCTTTCCAGACAGGGTAATGCCAGCGTTCACGGATCACAAAATAAAACGCCAGTGTGGTGATGGCCATTGTGCCGGTGACGGCAATGCCGTAAGCCGCGGCTAGGTTTTCCGTGGATTTGAACTCGATCACTAGGAAGATAGAACCGCAGGCCATCGCCCAGTTAATAAAGGGCATATAAATCTGCCCTTCGATATTTTCATTTGTGTGGGTGATATGTGTGCGGGGGAAAAATCCGAGCTGGATGGCTTGGCGGGTCAGGGAGTAAACGCCGGTAATGAGGGCTTGGCTGGCGATGACTGATGCAGCAAAGGCGAGGGCGACGAGACCGTATTTAATGACTCCCGCAGGGGCGATGGCGTAAAAGGGATTCGACAAGTCTGTGGGATTTGAGAGGACGTAGGCACCTTGGCCAAAATAATTCAAGACCAGGCAGGGGAATGCGAGGATAAACCAACCACGGGCGATGGCTGTGCGGCCAAAGTGGCCCATGTCCGCGTAAAGAGCTTCTGCCCCGGTGATCGAGAGCACCACGGCTCCAAGAATGAATGCCGCTCGTTCGGGGTGACCTCCCAGATAACTGATACCATAGAAGGGATTTAAGGCCGCGGCGATCCCGGGGAACTCGACGATCTGAAATATCCCGAGTACAGCTAGGCTCAGGAACCACACACACATAACGGGACCAAAAATCGTACCGATGCGGTGGGTACCTTGCCTTTGACAGGCAAAAAGGATCAGGAGTACCACGCAGGAAATCGGTACGATATATTTTTCGAACTCGGGGTTAATCGCCTTGAGACCTTCGGCCGCACCTAGAACGGAAATGGCCGGCGTGATGATGCCGTCACCATAAAGCAGGGCAGCACCAGCAAGAACCGTAAGGACAAATAAACTGGTTTTCTGGTTCGAGACACCTTTTTTTGTCAATCCCAAGAGTGCAAAGATGCCTCCTTCCCCGTGGTTGTCCGCCCGGGTGACGTAGAGTATATACTTAAAACAAACAACTAGTACCAGGGCCCAGAAGATGAGGGATAAACTGCCTTTGACAGCGGCCTCCCGCCCGTAGGCCTCACCGACATTGAGGCATTCCTGCATTGTGTAGAGGGGGCTGGTGCCGATGTCGCCGTAGACGACCCCTAATGCGCCTAAGGTTAAAATCCATTTACTCTTTGAGCCTGTTTCAGTTTTCATGACAGAATGTCGTAAGGAGTTAGGTTTTGTTGTGCTGGTACAGGGGTGTTTTCGCTGGCGACCAAGAATCGTTTTTTTGTTGGATCAATCATCACGGGCCTCGTTTGTATGATCCTTCCCTCTCGGGATAGATCGATTTTTTTTCAAGGCCGGTCAATCGTTCATGCAAGATGACTCTCACTAACGGCCCTTCCATGTGCCTGCGAGGTTAGCTGTCGGGTTAGGCCTTGGAAGTGGCCTTGTGTACCGGTTACCCGGCTTCATTCACCCCTGCCATTTTTTTGATGGCGGATTGGTTCCCCCGCGCCTTTTTTTTATTGGCTTCGGCGGCTGGCGGGTAAATTTATCTCAAAATTAATACTAAAATACAAGAAAGTAATTTTGAACGAGGAAAAATTTAATCAAGGTTTTTGTCGTGAAAATTCGATTCGATTATTTGTTATTTCCACATAAATGAAAATAGCTTTTCTTTCTCTCTATAAACAAGAGGCTGATACTGAAATGAGGAGAACTATTTTGGATTACTCAGGAGAATTGCCAGTCCGAGATATCGGACATAAGAATATGAATTAGAGGGAAGGTTTAGACGGTTGGACTTTTTCGAGTGTGACGCCGCTCAGGAGGTTAAAGAGACGGTCATTGATGTAGAAGTTTGTTTTTCCTACCCTGTGTTTCCTGACGAATCCGGCGGCGCTGAGTTGATTCAAATATTTCGTGGCCGTGATACGGGACACGCCCAGTTCTCGCATGATGAATTCAATTTTTGTGTAGGGGTACCGGAAAAGGTTATTGAGTAGGTCTTGGCTGTAGAGTTTGGGCAAGTGTTCCCGCAGGTCGTGTTTGGTTTGGATCATGAGGTCCCGGAAGGCTTTGACTAGGATGATCGCACTGCGCGATGTCAGCGCCACACCCTGGAGCATATACAGACACCACTTTTCCCAGCTCTGTCCCTCGCGCACTTCTTGCAAGAGGCGGTAGTAGTCGCCTTTGGTCGTGGTGATATAACGGCTCAAATAGAGAACCGGCAAATCCAGCAGGCCGCTACGTTGCAGCATGAGCAGATTTAATATCCGGCCGGTACGTCCATTGCCGTCATAAAATGGGTGGATGCTTTCGAACTGGTGATGAGTGATGGCCATCCGCAAGAGGGGGTCTAGCCCATCATCGGCATGGATAAAATCAATGAGATTGACTATCAATGATAATACCTCGGCGGGATCCTGGGGGGGCTCGTAAATCACCTGCCCAGTGGTTTGATTTTTGAGTACCGTGCCGGGCAATTTGCGCAGGCCCGCTTGCGTCTGTCCTAGCTCCGCGTGCACGGACAAAAGGGTTTCCAGCCTGATGAGTCCACTCTTCTGCACTGCATGATACCCGGTACGCAGTGCGCTGACGTAATGACGCACCTCTTTGGCCGCAGGTGACTCTGCCGATCCCGGCTGGAATGCATAGAGCTGGTCATGGGTCGTGATGATATTCTCGATTTCGGAACTGTCTTTTGCCTCCTGAATGCCCAGTGTGTCCAGCAAGATCGCCTGATTAGGCAAGGATTCACACAACCCTTTTAACTCGGCCAGATACCGGTGCGCTTCGGCCAATGCCGCCCATACGGCGCGTGTATCAAGTGTGGATAATGCCTTTAATGGCAGGGGTTCGGGTGTTTTCATGTAAAGAAATCGTAATTTTTCTTAACATACGAGTATATACATGTAAAGAAAATCGTTTTTTCTATATATGAAAATGAGTTCATGTATAAAAAATCGAGGAATGATCGATATGAGTAATTTGCGCGACTCTAATCATCCAAAGTGGCGTCGAGGCCGTTATGAAACGATTTGTACAAGGGGAGTCCTGCGTCCGCTCAGGGCAGGGGCTCGGGGCGATTTGCACCACGAAGGATGATGGGTGCGGGATGGGCCACTCATTGCATAGAGCGACCGGCCCTGCTTGCCGTATGTCGGATGTCACCGTGAAACTCTCGCCCTTCGTGGTAAAAATCGCTCCTCGCGACTGGAGGGGCAGGCTTCTGCATGCCCGGGGTTTCACGGACAAATTCCGGCTTGGTCCCGAGGTCTCGGACATGCGGAAGCATGTCCCTCCATCCAGAAAAAAACTCCGCCGCATCCTTCGTGCCCGCTTTTAACTTTCGACTTCCTTCCCCTCCATCCAGAAAACCCCCCTCCGCCTCCTTCGTGCCATGAGTGATAAAATCTCCCCTTTTAAAAAATCTGTGCTCATCGGCGTTAATCTGTGGTTAATCTCCACCTCCTTCGTGCCCTATACACAGAGCGCCATTTCAGTGTGACCTCTATTCAGAATTGATTGATCATCACCGAAACTTGATTAAAAGGTTTACTGAGATAATATCACAGCAACATTCAAAAGAACATTTAGAGGATGCCGAGACAATCCAGATACAGACTACAGATGGTAAACTCGTGGATATCGATCGAGCAGATCTGGAAAAATAAGTAAAGCTTATCACTTCGCCCTACTCCTGTTTGATCGCCTGTGGGGTAATAGGGGGAGGGGTCATGGTGTCGGGGAAAGTCTGATGGAGTAACTCGACGACTTTGAGGCGGTTAAATGAGATGAGGGCGCCCAAGACAAAGATAATCAAGGTATAAACAATGATCGTGGGTGCCAGCAAGGAGTAAGAGAGGATGACATTACCTATAGAGATGCACCCCCATCTGGATGGCCGCCATGACCTAGTCACCGGCCTGTATTTGGCGGGAGATTTTTTGATCATGGTCTCCCGCTTTTTTGTGCGGCGGAAAAAATCTCATCTGAGTGAGGGGACTGGACAAAACGGGTGAGGATGGCAGCGAGGATCATGGCGATGCCAACGGCTATGGAGGGGGTGGGGAAGACAAATGTTTGATGGTCGATGTCCCGTTTTGGTTTCATACCACCGCCTACCAGACGTCCGCCATTTTTCAGAAACGATTCGGGGGGGCATCGAGCTTATAGCCTGCTTTCAGCCGGAGCAAAACCACTCGACCGTCTTGTGAAGAGGGTGGTTTTTGATTTTAGAAAGTCACACCGGCCTGTGCGCCGAGGACGAGGGCATTTGGGATATGACCTGTGCCGCCGGGGTTGATCACCCATTGGATATTGGGCTGGATATAGATGAATTTGGTCATGTTATAGCGATAGCCCCATTCAAACACCATTTCGTATTCTGGATACCCTTTGCCGGTGGATTGAATCGTGCGGGCGTAGTTATCGCTGAAATCACCGTAGATGAGTCCAAAGATGGTGCTGTCCGTGTCACGGGTGGGAATAAGCCCGGTGTAGATGGCGCCGGCATTCACTTGGAAAGGCAGTTTCGCATAGCTTTCTTGGGGAGATAGGACGGCGCAGGACCAGAGGGTGAGGCCTTGGTCGGTACCGGGGGATTCTTTCCAGACCATTTGGTCGGCGTGTGCGTAGAGTCCATAGGCATTTGAACCCGTTTCAGTCGTACCAAATTGCGCATATTGCGCGGGGGAGAAATAAGTGCCCACCCAGTAGTGGCCTTTGTAACCATTCATTTCTGTGGCGTCATTAGCGAGTTTATCACTTCCTGAGGAGGGCACCCTTTGTTTATGAAATTCCGGGGTCCAAGCCGCTTGACCGATCATGGTGACTCCGTCGCTCGAGTTTATTCCCCAATCCAGGCCGTGACTTTCGACGAGATTGAGCTGGGTCACCTGATAGATGCCGCCCATGAAATTAAACTCAGGACTGGGATCGACGCGGAATCGGGCACCCCAGGTGGCGGCCGGGTAGGAGTAATAACCGGTATTCACCGGCAGAGCTTGGGGGTTACCATCGATGCCGTTATTCATATACATCCAGTAGATCGGGGAGGTGGCGAAATCGTCGCCGGTGCCGAAACGCCCGAGCTTGATGTCGAGTTTGTCGTTAAAGAGTTTTTGCTCGAGGAAAAGCGCGTAGAAGACCGGTACCTGACTGCCGTAGATTTGTTGGACGGTGAATTGGTTGCCGATATTGGCGGACGAAAGGCTCGCTCCATCACGGTTGAGGCCGCTCATTTCGAGTTTTAACCCGTGGAGTCCCACGAGTTTTTCAAAATCGATATCCATCCCGAAATAAGAGTTATCCGTGTAGGTGAATCCCTGGCTCATGCCGCCTGTGGGATTCCCCGCGAGGTCGGTGGTGTAGTTAATATTAAAGGTGATTCCCTTGTCTGCCAAAGTCTTGCGCGCCCCCCACCATTCACCGGTGAGATAATCGCCATTCCACCATTGTTTCAGGTCGGAGGATGAGCAATAAGCGGGGATTTTATTTGTCGTGTTACAAACCGGGGTCAGCTCTTTGCCGTGGAGTTGAAATGCGACGAGTGTAAAACAGAGAAAAAGGAAGGGATTTTTCATATTGTTCTGTTGACATTATGATAATCATAAAGATTTACAACCGTTGATTTCAATAATTGTGATTCTACGGGAGTAAATAAATCTATTTTTTGTAATGGCAAAGTATCTGCGCAATTTGCCCTGAGAAAAATGCCAAAGAATGATTGAAAAGGCCGAGGATTGTGGGCAAGTTTTTTATTGTTTAAGGATACCGGACTGGTGCCGGATAGGGTGACATTTTAATTTTTACACAAGGAGAGATATTATGCGTATCGGAATGATCGGACTCGGACGGATGGGGGCAAATATGGTGCAACGTTTAATCAAAGCGGGGCATGAGCTCGTGGTATGGGACATGAATACCGCGGCGGTAAATGATTTGGCGGCCAAAGGCGCGATTGCGGCAAAAGACCCGGCTGATTTGGTCTCAAAGCTTCCTTCCCCCAAAGCGGTGTGGATGATGATCCCGGCGGCTTATGTGGATGACACGATCGCTAAACTCGCACCCCTCTTGGCGAAGGGCGATATTTTGATCGATGGCGGGAATTCTTATTACAAGGACGATATCCGCCGTTCCAAAGAGCTGGCGATAAATGGCATTCATTATGTGGATGTAGGAACCTCCGGTGGTGTGTGGGGGCTCGAACGCGGGTATTGTGAAATGATCGGGGGCAGTAATGAAGCGGTTAGTTATCTGGACCCGATCTTGAAGGCATTAGCTCCTGGTAAAGGGACGACTCCGGTGACCCCCGGGCGCAAGGCAAATAAAGGGACGGCAGAAGAAGGTTATCTCCATTGTGGGGCATCAGGGGCCGGGCACTTTGTGAAAATGGTGCATAATGGGATCGAATACGGCTTGATGGCTGCTTATGCCGAGGGCTTGAATATTTTGAAGAATGCTAATGCCGGAAAAGTAACCCGTGAAAAAGACGCGGAGACTACCCCGCTGCGTGAACCGGAAGCTTACCAATACGATCTGGACTTACCCGAAATTGCTGAGGTGTGGCGCCGCGGGAGTGTCGTGTCGAGCTGGTTATTAGACCTCACGGCAGATGCTTTGGCCAAAGATCCGGGATTGGATTCTTTCAGCGGACGAGTGAGTGACTCTGGTGAAGGCCGCTGGACTGTGGATGCCGCCATCGATGAGGGTGTGCCTGCTTATGTCCTGACAGCCGCGCTCTTTGAGCGTTTTTCGAGCCGGGACCTAGCGGTTTTTGCCGACAAGGTTTGTTCCGCTATGCGTTATGAATTTGGCGGGCACCACGAGAAACCTTCGGAGTAATCCAGAGTAAAGGGGCCGAGATCCCTTGCGAAATCCAAAACCCAGGAATCATGCGTATGGCGAAATCCTTTTCAGATTTAAGCCCGTCGGAAGTATTAGCCTTGGCCATCTCGCTAGAGGAAGATGATGCCCGGATATACGGGGATTTTGCCGCGCGCCTAAAGGAGACCTATCCCGATACCGCAAAAATGCTCGAGACCATGCGCGATGAGGAAAAGACCCACGCCGCACGCCTCATCGAGATGCACCGCCGCCGTTATGGCGACATGATCCCCTATATCCAGAGGCAGAATGTGAAAGGGTTCATCACGCGTAAACCCCTCTGGCTGGCCCGGACCCTGAGTGTGCCCCAGGTGCGATCCATGGTGGAGGTGATGGAGGCAGAGTCCCTGAGATTTTACCAGACGGCGGCTAAACGGAGCAATGATCTGGTCGTCCGGGCGTTATTGGATGATTTAGCGGCCATCGAGCAGGGGCATGAAACGCTGGCGGCTGGGCTCCAGCAGGATTTAAAGGAGTCCGGTGCCGCAGGGCGTGAGGAAGAAACCGCCCGCCGCCTATTCGTGCTCCAGGTGATCCAGCCCGGGCTTGCGGGATTAATGGACGGCTCGGTATCCACGCTGGCCCCGGTCTTTGCCGCGGCTTATGCGACGAAGGACAGCGGGGACGCTTTTCTGGTGGGGCTGGCTGCCTCGATCGGTGCGGGTATCAGCATGGGATTTGCCGAAGCATTATCCGACGACGGGGTCTTGAGCGGGCGCGGTCATCCCTGGGTGAGGGGTATCATTTGTGGACTCATGACTGGCCTAGGAGGTATCGGGCATACCTTACCCTTTTTAATCGGGAGTTTCCACATGGCGATGATTGTGGCTGTGGGTGTCGTAGCCGTGGAGCTCGCCATCATTTCCTGGATACGTCATAAATATATGGATACCCCTTTATTATCCGCCGCCTTCCAGGTCGTCGTCGGAGGTGTCCTCGTCTTTATTACCGGGATCGTGATTGGTTCATCATGAGGGCATTTTGCCCCGCTTTCATAAAGAGCAAATTGCACTTTCGTACGGAATATGGTGGAGTAGTCCTGCATGAGTAAAGAGTCAGAGTGTCAAAAAATAAGAGTCACAGGCAGCGGTACAGGCTTGGGTGCTTACGCTCTCGCGGCGACGGGGGGATGTGTGGATGCTGTTGGTTTTTTAGCTCTGGGCGGACTTTTTGTTTCGCACATGAGCGGAAATAGCGCGGCATTTGGGGCTTATTTCGGGCAGGGGCAATTTGCTTTGGGCTTACCTCATTTCATGGCGGTTCCAGTTTTTGTCTTGGGGTTACTCTTCGGGAATTATTTTGTGTTACACGAGACGTCCGGACGACGTTGTGCCACCCTGCTTTTTTTGGAGGCTCTTTTGATCAGCTCCTTTTTGGTTGCTGTTTTTTTCATAGGGGAACCGGCGAAGGGATCCGGAATTTATTATCTGGTTTGCCCCCTGCTCCTTTTTGCGATGGGAATGCAAAATGCCGTCCTGAGGGGATTGGGACACTCGACATTTGCCACGACCTATGTCACCGGGGTACTGGACCGGTTTGCCCAGTCGGTGGCGAAGTTCTTTCGCCACACCGATGTCCGCCTGCGTAAAGAGGCCATTAACGATGCCCGTGTGTCGATTTGTGTCTGGAGCGCCTATGCCCTCGGTGCGGTCGCCGGGAGTGCAGGAATGTTTTTTGCCGGGACCGGGATCCTGCTTGTGCCTGTGGTGCTCCTTTTAGTATTTGCTTGGCGGGTGCGCAAGGGTGTGTGACACGGGGTACCTAAAATATCCTGTAGTGTTTACTCCCCCCGGGTGAGGAATCAGTCACACCGGATGAAAAGGGTTTCTCGCGAAGGCCGCCAAGGACCCAAAGTTTTTTTAAATTTCCGCATGTAGGGCGACCGGCTCGGGTTGCCTTCTGGGGAGCAATTTGCACCATGAAGCGCACGAAAGGCACGAAGGCCATAAAGTTTTTTGAATTTCCGCATGTAGGACGA